>DATHXP010000457.1:0-3963 GCA_035459605.1 Halomonas sp.
ATGCCGGTATACAGGGTCACGGTCTTGCCGCTGCCGGTGGGGCCGGTGACCAGAATCATCCCCTGGGGACGTGCCAGCGCCTGCTCGTAAAGCGCGCGCTGGGGGTCGCTGAAGCCCAGATGCTCGATCCCCATCTGTGCCGATGACGGGTCGAGAAGGCGCAGCACCACCTTTTCACCGAAGGCGGTGGGCAGGGAGTTGACGCGAAAATCGATCGAGCGGGTCTTGGAGATCTTGAGCTTGATGGCCCCGTCCTGGGGCAGGCGCCGCTCCGAGATATCCAGTCGCGACATCACCTTGAGGCGCGCAGCTATGCGCGTGCGCATGGAAAATGGCGGATGGGCCACGTCATGCAGCATGCCATCGACCCGAAAGCGTATCCGGTAGGTGGTTTCATAGGGCTCGAAGTGAATGTCCGAGGCGCCCTGACGAATGGCGTCGAGCAGGATCTTGTTGATGAAGCGCACGATGGGCGCATCGTCACTGCCCGCCGTGTCGCTGTCGGAAAGATCGACGCTGCTGTCTTCTTCATTCTCGAAGGTGAGATCGTCCAGGCTGTCGGCCATGTCGCCCAGCTGCTCGGTGAGCGTCTCCTCGCCGCTGGTCAGGTAGGCCTCCAGCACGCTGGTCAGCTGATCGACCGGCGCCAGCACGCCTTCGGGCGTCAGCCCGGTGGCGAACTGCAGCTCGCTCAGCCGGGCCAGGCTGGAAGGGTAGGGCACCGCCACCAGCAGGTCGTGGCCGTGGCGGCGCAGCGGCAGGGCGCTGAGGCTGCGCAGCAGCGCCGCCGAGAAATCGCCGGGCGGCGGCAGGTCGCTCAGCCGCAGGCACTCCGGGTTGATGACGGGCAGGCCGTACTCCCAGGCTGCAGAAAGCGTTGCCTGGCTCGCGCTCAGCAGCCCGCTTTCTATCACCTGCTCGAGCAGGGTGATCTCCACCTCGCGAGCCTGCCGCTCGGCGCTGGCTATAGCGGCCGGGTCGAGCCGGTAGTCTTCGGCCAGGCGCCGGGCAAGCCCGCGCAGTCGAGGCGGGTCGCCGCCCGACGAGCCAGCGCTGGCTGCAGCGCGCACCGGTCCGTGGGCGGCGGCAGACGTCGAGTCTTTCATCAGATTTTGCGCGGGATACCCGGTACTTTCAGTGCCGGGAGGGATAGCGCGTCGCCCGCAGGGCGACTGGGTTACGCTACCGTGCGTCCCGCTTCTCCTTTTACCTGGGTGGATGGTGTGATGTGGTAGCCGTAGCCATCACCGCGTTGAATCAGGGTGCAGTGGCGGTATGCGATGCCCTGCACGGCCCCTTCGGGGGTCTGGATGTTGAAGCGGCCCGTCTTGCGCACCGCCACACGGCCCGTATGCGTGCCGGCCTTCTTGCCCGTGGGCACGACCGCTTTGACCATATCGCCGGTCTGAAAGCCATGTACCTGCTTGTGGCGCATCAGATAGCCACGCGGAAAGCCGTGCTTGCTGAGCCGCGTGCGCTGGTAGCTGCCGCGCCCGGTCGCCTTGATGGCCAGCGTCGGGCGATCCCAGTCGTGCAGGTTGTCGAAGTCGCCAACGCAGGCGGCGTCCAGAGCGTGAGTCTTGGGGATGCCGAGCCGCTGGCGGTTATACTTGGTCAGGCCGCCGCTGCCGCCGCTGAGCGGCAGCCCCGTGGCCGTCAGTGCCTGGAACAGCGCCCAGCGGGTGGCGTTGACGGCACTGGCATCGCGCAGCGGCTGTCTGAGCTGGCGCAGCACGCGCGCCCGTCGCGCCTCCGCCGACAGGCCGTTGGCTTGGAGGCGCTTTTGCAGGCCCCTGTTGGCGGCGAAGAAGTCGGCAAGGGGCTGGCTGTTCTTGGCCTGGTTGCAGGCATGGCAGGCCACGGTGAGGTTGCTGATCCGATCGCTGCCGCCACGCGAGCGCGGTACCACATGCTCGATCTCCAGCGGCATGTCCTTGTCGCCGCAGTAGGCACACTTGCGACCCCACTTCTCCAGTAGGTACTCGCGCACCTCGTAGCCCAGCAGGGTGCCCTGCTGGTACGCGACGCCGCGGATCTCCGGATTCTGCAGTTGCTGGGTGTCGAAACGCACCCACTCCTGGCTGAGGGCGGTAATCGGCGCCAGGTGGGTCAGCCGGTTGGCCCAGGCAGTGACGGTATCGACGCGATGCTGCAGGCTGGGCGCCAGCCAGCCGTCCCGGCGAGTGCGATTGTCGAAGCGCGGCGCCCGGTAGCGCAGGTTCTGGCAACGACGGCGGCGACGAAACGCCCGGCGCTGCTCTAGCGCCTGGCGGATCTTGAGACCGCGATGCATCAGCTCGAACAGGCACAGGAGATGGCGCGAGTCGTCTGCGTCGCATTCACGCATCAGCGCCAGCCCAGTGGTCTTGCTGCCGGGGTCGATGCCCAGACGCAGCGGCTGCGTGTCGCCACCGACCCGATCCTTGAGGCGAATGGTGAACGGGTAACGCTTATGTACCACGGCGCGGCCGCGTTCCAGCAGCAGTCGGGCTCGCTTCTCCGTGCACGGCATCAGCGGCCGCTTGTGTTTATCCAGTACGAAAACCGCCATGGCGATTCCCTCCGACTGCTTGCCCTTACGGGCCTTGTGTCGCGGATCGTTCGATCCGTCTCCCCTTGGGAATGTCGGCAACCGGCTCCTGTGTTGCCACAGCGATCAGAACCTTCGACGTTTTACCTTGCGTCCGTGGCGGTGACCCGCAGCATGATCCTGATCTTCCAGTGCCCACCGCTGAGGAAGCACGGTGGGGTGGGTCTTGGCGACCTGATGCCAACGTAGCGGGTTGGCTACCGCTCTCCCTGGTCAACCCAGCTTGCTGTCACAAGCTCCCGCCATCAGGCGGGGGTAGTTGACGAGCATTCCATTTGATCACTAGGCGGCGGCATCGAGCAGAGCTGTCAAGCGGCAAAGCTGTCAGCATCGTCGCCGTTTGGACGTAATCCAGCCGTTAAACTCGTTCTACACAAGCCCTCCGGAAGAGGATTGCTGATAAAGGGTATGCAAAATAGCGTGCCCGGTCCGGTCGGCGGCGGCGCAGGTGCGCTGGGCCTCCCCCTCGCCGAAGCGGGTGGTCATCCCCCCGAACGGACGCTGATAGATCTTGCCGCTGGAAGTCCGGGAAAACGGCACGCCGTAATGTTCCAGTTCGATGATCGCCGGGATGGCCTCCCGGCACATGTATTCGATGGCGTCCTGGTCGCCGAGCCAATCGGACCCCTTGACCGTGTCGTACATGTGCCAACGCCAGTCGTCCTCGCCCATATTGCCCAGCGCGGCGCTGATGCCTCCCTGGGCGGCGACCGTGTGGCTGCGGGTGGGAAAGACCTTGGTGAGACAAGCGGTCTTGAGACCGCGGGCCGACATGCCCAAGGTGGCGCGCAGACCGGCGCCGCCGGCACCCACCACCACGGTATCGTAGGTATGGGTGATGATTGGATAGGCTTTGCTCATATCATCTCAAACTGAAAATGCAATCCTAAGCGCCGCGAAGACCGCGGTTAGACCGAGCACGATCAAAACCAATTTCAATGTCAGGAGACTGCCGGTTCGAAGCCATGGCGCATGAACGTAATCCTCGATCACCACTTGAAGACCGAGCAGGGCGTGGTAAAAAGCGGCGCCCAAATAAGCCAACAACAAAACGGCATGGGCGGGACGCGCCAGCCACTGCATCATCTCGCCGTGGGAAAAAACCAAGAACCGGGACAAAAACCAGACGAACCACAAGGTCAGCGGGATCAAGGCCACCGCCGTCACCCGCTGCGCCCACCAATGGCCGGTGCCCGTTCCCGCCGCGCTCAAACCGCGCGCTCTGCCCAAGGGCGTTCTGAAACTCATGGCGCGAAACTCATCGTCAACCAGGTCAAGAGGGCCAAGGCGACCGCCGCCGCCACTTCCCACACGCCGTGGCGGGTCAGATCCGAACGCTCGAAGCCGTAACCGAGGTCCCAAATCAAATGGCG
>DATHXP010000458.1:0-3137 GCA_035459605.1 Halomonas sp.
AACGATGGCCAGCCCGACGAAAGCCCCTTTCCAGGCCGGCGTCGAGACACGCAGGTTGAGATAGATCATCAGCACCTGGTGCGCCTTGAAGCCGGTGCTGACCAGGACCAGCAGGGCAGCCCACAGCGGCAGCGCCAGCCACTGAGCCTGCATATCGAGTCGGGCAGACACCATCGATACCAGGGTCAGCCCCATCAAGGCGATCCAGGTCATGACCAGGCGGCGGGTGGTGGGGTGCGTCATCATCATCTTTCCTCGCCTAGCGCAATAGATAGAGCAGTGGATACAGCAGAATCCAGATCAGATCGACCATGTGCCAAAATGCCGTGGCGGTCTCCACGTTGGCCAGGCTGGTGCGCCAGGTCACCAGCGCCAGTATCCCCAGGCCGAAAATGACGTGAGCAAAGTGAAAGCCGGTCAGCAGGTAGTAGAAGGCAAAGAAGGTATTGGTATCCGGCGTCAGCCCCATGCTGAATTTGTTGCTGTACTCAACCACCTTGATCGCGCAGAAGACGCCGCCCAGAGCCATGGTGGCCAGCAGCCAGTAGCGGCTGTGGCGTACCTGCCCGCGCGCTACCGCATTCACCGCCAGGGCGCCAAACAGGCCGCTGGTCAACAGCACCATGGTGTTCAGACCGCCCATGATGGGGCTCAGCTGCTGCTGGGACGCATCAAAGAGCGCCTGATCGGCGGCGCGCATCCAGGCATAGAGGCCGAAAGCCGCGGCAAACACCAGCATTTCGCTCAGTATCAGCACCCACATCAGCGGGTTGCCGGGCAGGGCGGAAAGCGGCCCCCAGTCGCCGTCGGCGTCGTACTCCGCTTCATTCATGTACGCTGTTTCGTTCATTTTCGACGGTGTCTGCGGCTCAGTCATTGAAACGCACCGAAGCCCCGCCGAAGCCCAGGCTGCGGAAATTGTCGACGGGGCGGTTGGCCATCAGGCGATGGATGCCGACGCCGCAGCGGCCAACCATCCAGATCAGACAAACGGTAAAAAACAGGTAGCCAAGCCCCCAGGCAATGCCGGGTGGCGCAGCGAGATAGCCCAGCAGGTTCCACAGCAGCAGGCCGATGCCGCCGGCCACCACGCCCAGCCAGAAGGTGCGAATCTGGAAACGAAAGTGGCTGTCGACCCAGCTGGCGCCCCGGCCCAGTTTGTGGTGGGCAAGCGCCACGCCGATGGGGGCCGTGACCACCGCCATGACGCTGCCCAGATAAAAGGCGTAGATCAGGATGGCGGCACCCCGACCCGGGGAGCCGGACTTGCGTGCCGCGAAGTCGTGATCGCTGTCGGTATGGACGGGCATAGACGTTACCTCGGCGTCTGCGGTTCTTGGATTCATGATGCCTGTCAGCAGGCGGTTTGCAACAGCACGGGTGCCAGCAGCCCTGGCTGAGCCGTGATGAATGGCCCATGGCTAGGAGGTCAGCGTTCGAGGTGGCGGAGCTTGTCCGGCACGCCATCCCAGCTATCGGCGTCTTCCAGCGGCTCCTGTTTCTCGGTAATCACCGGCCACTGCTCGGCTAGCTCGGCGTTGAGCTCGATAAAGTGGCGCTGGGCGTCGGGCAGCTCATCTTCGGCAAAGATCGCTTCCGCCGGGCATTCCGGCTCGCACAGGGCGCAGTCGATGCACTCGTCGGGGTGAATGACCAGAAAATTGGGCCCTTCGTAGAAGCAGTCGACGGGGCAGACTTCCACACAGTCGGTGTATTTGCATTTGATGCAGTTTTCGGTGACGACGAAGGTCATGGCTCATCTCCCGTCGTTAAGATGCATATGTTGTGCATCTTAACGCCTGAGGCGCGTCTCGGCAATCGTTGTGAGGTTTTTACAGCCCAATACGATGTGCCCGGTGGGTAAAGAAGATGCCGCTGGGGGATTCCGATGACAGGGTAGTCAGTTCTTCGAAGGTTTCGGTGTCGTAAACCTTGATATGGTCGCTGTCCCGGGCCGAGATCCACACCTGCTCGCCTCTGGGCGTGAACTCCATGTGCAGCACGGACTTGCCCGGTTCCAGCGTCTTGACGATCTCCCCGCTCCGGGTATCGATCACCTGCACCGCATCGTTGTCCGGATGGGCGAAGTTGACCCACACCTGGCGCTGGTCCGGGCGGCTCATCACGAACACCGGCTGTCCGTGCACCGGGATGCGGTTTTCCAGCGACCAGTCACGGGTATTGGCCACCAGCACCTCGTGGCGACCCACCGCGGGGAAATAGGCGTGATCGCCGGCGATGGCCCAGCCTTCCAGATGCGGCATCTTGTAGACCGGCAGGCGCTCCTCCCCGCGGCCATAGTCCGGTAGAATCCGCTCGACGCCCTTTTCAGGTTGCCACAGATCAAGCTTTGCAAGCCCGTCCTCGCCGAACAAACCGGCGATATAGTAGCGGCCGTTGGGGCTGATCAGCGAGTCGTAAGGCTGCTTGCCAATGTCCCGATAGCGCGTGATGGATGGCTCATCGGTGGCCATGTCCAGCGCCCATATCTCCCCGGCATCAAACAGGCTGACAATAAAGTCGTTGCCGGGAACGTCGACCAGCCCCACGGTCTTGGAGCGCTGTGTTTCGCCGTTATGGTCCTGGTAAGTGGTCGGGATGTCGGCGATCAGCGTCAAGTCGTCGCTGGAGAATATCTTGACGCCGCCCGGCTCATAGTTGCCTACCGCCACGTAGCGGCCATCCTGGGAGATGGCGCCGCCGATGCTGTTGCCGGATTGAATGACGCGGTGGGTGATTTCACCCGTCAGCAGGTCGACCTTGGACAGGCCGCCGTCGCGCCCGTAGACGAAGGCATAGCGCGCGTCCCGGGAGAACTTCACCGAGGCGTGGGAAAGATCCCCTAGCCCTTCGATGCGGCCGATGATTTCCCGATCGCTGGTGTTCACCAGGGCCAGGCTGCCCGTGGCGCGCTCCACCACCACGCCGAGATCGCCGGTGCCGCGCAGCACCGCCTCTACAGGCCGCTGGACGGCAGGCGTCGGTTCGCTGGCGAGCAGCGGCGTTTGATGGCTTGCCAGAAACGCCATGGCGCCGGCGATCAGTAACGGCTTGAACATGCGCATGCGATAGTTTCCTTGAATCGGTGGAATCAGTGAGGACTTGAATCCTGCGGCAGCAGCTGATCGGCAAGCCAG
>DATHXP010000459.1:0-6607 GCA_035459605.1 Halomonas sp.
TTGGCCAGGGGGCGGTTCTTGACCATACCGGCAATGTTCAGCGACTCGACACACAGCACTTGGTTTTCGTTGACGAGCGAGCGGGTCGCCTTGTGGAGGGCATCGCGGCGGCAGTCCGCGATCTTGGCATGCAGCCGAGCCACCTTGTTTCGCGCCTTGGCGCGGTTCTTCGAGCCCTTCTGCTTCCTGGCCAGACGGCGCTGGTGATACGCCAGCTTGGCTGCATAGTGCTTGAGGTGGCGCGGGTTGCCGGATTTGTGGCCATCGCTGGTGATAAACAGATCGGTCAGGCCCAGGTCGATACCCACGGTCTTCGGCGTGATCGGCAGCGGCTCTGGCGTGAACTCGCACAGGCAACTGATGAAGTAGCGGCCGGCGCGGTCCCGCGAGAGAGTGATACTTGAAGGCGCCCCAGGCAGCGGACGGCTCCAGCGGATCGGCAGCGGTTCCGTTGTCTTGGCGATAGTGATCTCGCCATCCCGATAGCGAAAAGCAGCTCGGGTCAGTCGGATCGACTGTCGGCGATCCTTGCGCTTGAAGCGCGGATAGCGTGCGTTGAGCTTGGGGTTGAAGAAGTTGTCGAACGCGGCTTTCTGGTCACGCAGGGCTTGTTGCAGGATGACGCTGGAGACATCTTTCAGCCAGGGATAGTCGGCCTTGAGTGCTACCAGCCGCTTATCCGCTGCCGAGTGGGAGAGAGTTTCCCCGCGCTGCTGATACGCTTCGGTGCGATAGGCCAGCGTATTGTTCCAGACAAAACGCGCACACCCGAACGACTGGGCCAATAGGTCAGCTTGCTCGGGGGTGGGATAGAACCGCTCTTTATAGGCGCGCTTTTTCATACTGGAAAAATATCAGCTGTCGCCAACACTATCAACACAAGCACCGCGAAGCGGTGTGCGCTTGTATCACCGCCCGAGTAGGCGATGCTTTACGCGCTGTTTGGTAAGTAAATGTCCGGATGCGCTTCGCATCTTTCCCGACCTCCCGACCTTTCTTGGCGCCTGTAGCAGAAAGCCGAGTGGCGCCGGCAGCCTGAGAACAACAGCTCCTTATTATCAGCCCTTGCCTTGGCCATTCGACATATTAGGCTGCGCTGGCGCAAAATAGGCGCCGCTATCGGCCGCGCGATTTCCGTTGCTGGAAGTCCCGCGGCCGACGCTTGTTCCGCCATCCGAATTGCCGCAAGGGGCTTGATTGAAATGAATGCTGTCGTACTGGCCATCCTGGTGATGGTCACCCTGAGTCTGACCCGGGTTTCCGTGGTCTTTGCGCTGATCGTCGCCAGCCTGGTCGGCGGGCTCTACGCCGGGATGCCGGTCGGCGAGATCATGAGCGCCTTTGAAAACGGCCTGGGCAACGGCGCCACGGTCGCCATCTCTTACGCGGTACTGGGTGCCTTCGCGGTGGCGCTGTCGCGCTCCGGTATCACCCAGCTGCTCTCGCAGCGCGCCATCGCCGGGCTGCATCTGGACGAGGGCAACCCCAACCGGCGGCTGATCATCTATGCCCTGCTGGGCGTGCTGCTGGCCTTCGCGGTGAGCTCTCAGAACCTGATTCCCGTGCACATCGCCTTTATTCCGGTGCTGGTGCCGCCGCTGCTCAAGCTGATGAACCATCTCGAGCTCGACCGCCGCGCCGTGGCCTGCGTTATCACCTTCGGCATCACCGCGCCCTACATGCTGCTGCCGGTGGGCTTTGGCTCGATTTTCCTCAACGATATCCTGCTCACCAACATCAACCAGAGCGGCGCCGAGCTGGGGCTCGAAGTCACCGCCGGCATGGTGCCGCTGGCGATGCTAGTGCCCATCGGCGGCATGGCGCTGGGCCTGGCTACCGCCGTGCTGCTCAGCTATCGCCGCAAGCGCCGCTACGAAGATCGCAACCTGGCCCACGGCGAAAAGACGCCCAAGCAGGCGGCGCGTGCGCTCAAGCCCTGGCAGATGGCTGTTATTGCTCTGTCGCTGGCGGGCACGGTTGGCGTGCAGCTGTTCAGCGGTTCGATGATCCTGGGCGGACTGTTTGGCTTTGCGCTGCTGTCGGTCAGCGGCGTGTTCCGCTGGCACGAGCAGGACAACATCTTCACCGAAGGCATGCAGATGATGACCCTGGTAGGCTTCATCATGATCGCGGCGGCAGGCTTCGCCAGCGTGATGCAGGCCAGCGGCGAGGTCGAGGCGCTGGTTGCCAGCTCAACCGATCTTATCGGTGACAACAAGGGGCTTGCCGCCCTGATCATGCTGCTGGTGGGTCTGTTTATCACCATGGGCATCGGCTCGTCGTTTTCGACCATTCCGATCATCGCCTCGCTCTATGTGCCGCTGGCGGTCAGCTTTGGCTTTTCGCCGATGGCGACCATTGCGCTGGTGGGTGCCGCCGCTGCGCTGGGCGATGCCGGCTCGCCGGCGTCTGACTCGACCCTGGGGCCGACCGCCGGCCTCAACGCCGACGGCCAGCACGACCATATCTGGGACAGCGTGGTGCCGACCTTTCTGCACTACAACATCCCGCTGATCGCCTTCGGCTGGCTGGCGGCGATGATGCTGTAAAGCCGCTGGTTTATTACCGCATCAACTCGTGGAGACACGCAGTCAGGCAGCACTGCTTGGCCTTGCCCCCGCCGCACCTCTTCACCGCCGCGGCTTGGCTCTTGCCGTGGCCGGGGCGGTAAGCGGATCTTCCGGCCAGGGGTGCTTGGGGTAGCGGCCACGCATGTCCTTGCGCACTTCGGCGTAGCCGCTGGCCCAGAAGCTGGCCAGGTCCCGAGTGACCTGCAGCGGGCGGCGCGCCGGCGAGAGCAGATGCACCAGCGGGGCTACCCGCCCCTTCGCCAGCCTGGGCACTTCGCGCCAGCCGAACAGCTCCTGCAGCTTGGCCGCCAGCACCGGTACCTCGCCGCTGTAGTCGAGCCGGATGCGTGAGCCGCTGGGCACCTGAAGATGCGTTGGTGCCAGGTCGTCGAGCCGCGCGCGCAGCGGCCAGTCGAGGCTATCAAGCAGGATCCGCCCCAGCGGCAGCCTGGCAACGTCGTCGAGCCGCTGCAAACCTTCCAGATGCGGGCCCAGCCAGCCGTCGAGCTCATTGAGCAGCGCGGCGTCCGACCAGTCGGGCCAGGGCTCGCCAAGCTCGCGGCGCAGCAGCGCCACGCGCCCGCGCAGCTGCTCACCCGCGGCATCGAACGGCAGCCGCTGGCGGCGCCGTAAAGCGTCGATCAGGGCGCGCCGCACCGCCTCGGGCGGCTTGCCGTGCAGCGGGCGCCGCGCCAGTATCACCGCGCCCAGCCCCTGGCGCTGCTCGCCGACCAGCCGGCCCTGGTCGTCATCCCACTCCAGGTGATCGCGCCAGTTCAGCGCCTCGGGAAAACTCTCGAGCAGGCTCTCGCGGCTGAGCGTCGCGGCGCGGTAGATACGCCCGCCGCCGTCTTTGCCATCGAGTTCAACCGCGACTATCAGCTCGGCATGCGCCAGCGGGCCGCGTATGTCCAGCGTCGCCCTGCCGCCGCCTACCAGGCGGAACTGGCCGGGTGCTATTTGCTGGGCGACGCGCTCCGGCCAGGCCGGCGCCAGCAGCCGGCCGATGTGCGCGGCGTCGCGCTGCACGTCGGCCTGAGCCAGGCGCACCTTCATGGTGCCAGCCAGCCGTTCGGCGTCGCGGCGCCAGGCGCGGTAGTCATTGGGACGCTGAAAACGCTGGCGCAGCGCTTCGACCGGGTCCGGTTCGCCGTCGGCGTCGCGGCCTTCAAGCCACGCCACCAGGCCGCAGGCCAGCGCGCCAATATTGGGTCCTTCTTCGCTGGCTTTTGCGAGCAGCAGGGCAAGCCGCGGCGAGGTCGGCCAGCGCTCGCAGGCGCGGCCCAGCGGCGTCAGGTGGCCATGCGCATCGAGCAGGCCGAGCCGGGCGAGAAGTTCCCGGCCGGCGCTCATGGCCCCCGTCGGCGGCGGCGTGATCCAGTCCAGCGAGTGCGCGTCGGTGATGCCCCAGCGGGCCAGCTCAAAGGCCAGCGAGGAGAGGTCGGCCTGCAGGATTTCCGGCTCGCGATCCGTCGGCAGCGGCTGCTGCTCGCCCCACAGCCGATAGCACATGCCGGGACCCAGGCGCCCCGCCCGGCCGCGGCGCTGGTCGGCGCTGGCGCGGTTGATGCGCCGCGTCTCGAGCCGGGTCAGGCCGCTGCGCGGCTGGTGCACGGCCAGGCGCTCGCGCCCCGCGTCAACGACCACGCCCACGCCGTCCACGGTGACGCTGGACTCGACAATGGCGGTGGCCAGCACCACCCGGCGCCGTCCGTCGCCGGCGGGCTCGAGCGCCCTGCGCTGCTCGGCCAGCGGCTGGCGGCCGTGCAGCTCATCGATCACCAGCGTGGGAAAACGCGAAACGAGGGCGCTTTTCAGGCGGCGAATCTCACCGACCCCGGGCAGGATCACCAGCACATCGCCGCTGTCGTTGGCCAGCGCCTCGGCCACCACCGCCGCCTGATGCGCCACCGGGCTGCGCCCCGCCGCCTCGCGGTAGCGGGTTTCCACCGGGAACTGGCGGCCGGGGCAGTCGATCACCGGCGTCTCCTCGCCAAGCACCGCGGTCAGCGCGGCCACGTCGAGGGTCGCCGACATCACCAGCAGGCGCAGCTCATCGCGCGCGCTCTGGGCGTCAAGCGCCAGCGTCAGTCCCAGATCGGCCTCCAGGCTGCGCTCGTGAAACTCGTCGAAAATGATTCCGGCCACGCCTTCAAGCAAGGGATCGTCCTGCAGCAGGCGGGTCAGCACGCCCTGGGTGACAACCTCCAGGCGCGTAGTCGGCCCCACCCGCGTCTCGCCGCGCATGCGATAGCCCACCGTCTCGCCGGGCGACTCGCCCAGCTGCTCGGCCATGAAGCCCGCAGCCAGCCGGGCGGCCACGCGACGCGGCTCCAGCAGCAGCAGTTTTTGTCCCCGGCACCAGTCGGCCGCAAGCAGCGCCAGCGGCACCCGAGTGGTCTTGCCCGCGCCGGGCTCGGCCACCAGCAGCGCCCGCGAATGGGTATCCAGCGCCTCAAGAATATCGTCCAGCCGCGCTTCGATTGGCAGCGCGGCGGCTTTCTGCGTTTCAGCGACTTGGCGGGAGCTATTAGGCATGCGCGGCTTCATCACTTCTTTTCAATACAAACGGCAGTTTTCACCCCGCAGCCCTTGAGCACTACACGCGTCAGAAAGCGGGTAATGTCTTCCAGATCGTCATCGCTGAGCGCTTCGCGGTCGGTGATGCCCAGCACCTGGGCTTCGAAGTCGGCGTAGTGCTGGGTCGATGACCAGATCAGAAAGATCAGCCACACCGGGTCGACCGGATCCATCAGGCCGCGGTTGGCCCACTCGCGAAACACTTGTGACCGACTCTGCACCCAGTCGCGCAGCTCGCCGCGCAGGTACTCCTGAAGAAAAGGCGCGCCGCCAAGAATCTCGCTGGCAAACAGCCGCGAGCTCTCGGGGTGGCGACGCGAGATCTGCATCTTGGAGCGGATAAAGGCGGACAGCACCTCGGCAGGATTGTCGTCGGCCGAGATGTTGTCGAGCATGACGTTCCAGCGCGCCATGGTGCGCTCCAGAAGGCGCACGTAGAGCTTGCGCTTGCTGCCGACGTAATAGAGCAGGTTGGACTTGGGCATGTCCGCCTGCTCGGCAATCTGCTGCAGGCTGGTACCGCGATAGCCGTGCTGCGCAAAGACGCGTTCCGCTGCCGCCAGAATCGCGCGCTCGTTGCGCTGGCGAATGGCGCCGCCGCTTTCTTGCTCGATATGTTGGCTGCATTGGGTTGCTTTGGCCATGAGTCCTCGCCTGGAGACCGCTATATCAGACAGAAATCTTGCCTGAGAGCCCGTTTTCTAGCAATTCAGCCGCTCCCTTACTCAGGGCAATCGCAGTTAGGCGCCACGAGGAGCGCCGGGAACAGGTCGAAGAGGGGGTTCGACGCCAGGGATGGCGTCGGTAGCGCCCATGGACGGGTTCACAGCGCCCCCTCGCAGCCCTGTTGCCGGATCAGCTCCGAGTCACAAGATCAACTGCAATAGCCCTGCTCCCTTACTTGGCCCAACCCTGCTTGGGCTAGCTGCGGTTTTTGCTGGCTGTAGAAGAATGCTCCGCACAGGACTTGCCATAGCTGACCACATGGTCAAGAATCAGAATAAACCTACCTTCCCCGGCCACGATAACGACAACGCGGAGACGGCCATGATCGACTTCTACCTGAACGGCAGGCGGCAGCAACGTGCCGAGATGCCGGCTGAGGCCAGCCTGCTTGAGCTGTTGCGGCTCCATCTTGGAAAGACCGGCACCAAGGAGGGCTGCGCCTCCGGCGACTGCGGCGCCTGCACCGTGGCCATTGGCGAGCCGAACGCCCAGGGTGAGATTGAGTATCGCAGCGCCAACGCCTGCATCGTGCCCGCGCACCAGGTCGCCGGCTGCCATCTGGTAACCGTCGAGGGGCTGGCGCGCGGTGAAGGCGCGCGCACTCCCCAGCTACATCCGGCCCAGGCGGCCATGGTCGACCATCACGCCAGCCAGTGCGGCTTTTGCACCCCGGGCATCGTGATGTCGCTGTTTACCCTGTATGAACAGCAGCGCCGCGCGCCAACGCCGCT
>DATHXP010000460.1:0-2699 GCA_035459605.1 Halomonas sp.
TTCAGCCTCACCACCTTCCTGGGACTGACCATTCCCTGGTTCTTCTTCAGTCTCTCCAATCCCCAGGTCAGCCAGCGGCTGTTCATGCCCGCGTCTCTCGCGGCGATGCGGCGCATGCTGCTGGGGTTCCTGGTCTTCGGCTTCATCTACACCCTGGTCTCGGTGCTCTGGGGGTTCTCGGCCCTCGTCGCCTTTCCCGGGCTGGAGAATGCGGACCTGGCCACGCCGAGACTGCTCGGCTCCGACTACGTGCCGCCTTGGCTTGGCGTAATCGTGCTGATCGCCATCATGGCCGCCGCCGTCTCGACCATCGATTCGATCATGCTGACCCTCTCTTCCATGCTCTCCCGGGACCTGTATGCCAATCTCAAGTCGGGCGCCGACGAAAGGCAGCAGCTGCGGGTGGGCAAGATCGTGATCCCCCTGATCGCCTTGCTGGCGCTGGGCTTTGCGCAGCTGCAACTCAATCTGATCGCGGTGCTTTCCGTGGCCGCCTCTTCCGGCCTGGTCGCCGTGGTACCGGCGATGATCGGCGCCTTTTACTGGAAAGGTGGCACCGGCGTCGGCGCCCTGGCCAGCGTGATCGGCACCACGCTCTTCGTACTCGCGCTCTATGCGACCGGCAACTCCCTGCAGGGGCTGCCCGCCGGCATCTGGGGGATCATCGTGGCAAGCGTCCTGTTCGTGGGTGTCAGCCTGATGACGAAAGCGCCGGTGGAAAGGGCGGATGCGTTTCAGGCAGCGATCGCCGAGGTGATCGAAAGGCGAGAGTCAAGTGCCAGGAAGTCCGGGGCCGATGTCGGCGGTAGATAGATGGATCTGCCAAGGGTTGCTTTGTGTCTTGCCCGGTTCGTGGCATTGTCAAATAGGCGCTGGGCTACACAGGTTTTGCTAAATTCATAATATCGAGCTGCATTGTAGCGCCCCTGTTGATATTGCTCCTTGCGCCGGGTCGGGAGCCCCCTTCGATGAATCGCAATGATTTGCGGCGTATCGATTTTCACCTTCTGATCGTGTTCGAACCCCTGATGCACGAGCGAAGCGTGACCCGAACCGCCGAAAAACTGTTTCTAGATCAACCTGCCATCAGTGCGGCCCTCTCGCGGTTACGCGTTTTGTTCGGCGATCAGCTGTTTATCCGTATTGGTCGCAACATGGAGCCCACCGCACGCGCAAGGGAAATATTCATCCAGCTTCAACCGGCGTTGGATGCTGACGGATCCCCACGAATTTTTTGCTATTCGTCGCATAAGGCTTGCTCCCCCCCCCCCCTGTCAGGATGACTGTCGTGCCCTCTGGCACCCTGTTCTTATAAACCGACCAGGGGGCGAAAGGAGACACTCATGCCTCGTTACTCCGAGGAGCGCCGGCAAGCCGTGGTTGCCAAGCTGCTGCCTCCCCACAACCTCTCCCCGCGGGTAATCGCGGAGCAGGAAGGGATCTCGTTGGGCACCGTCTACAGGTGGCGCAAGGAGGCCCGTGCCGGTGAACCGCTTTCGTCCCTGCATCGTGGTGGACGGAGAACAGGCGTTCGTCGAGACGGGCTGGGAGGAGCTGGTGGCCGAGTCCGAGGTGCGTCTTGGCCTGCGCAAGCCGTGCCAGCGCTGCAAGATCATTACCCAGGACCAGCAGACGGGCGAAGCGCTGGCGCCCAAGGAGTCGCTGCGCTCGCTGGTGTTGATGAATACCCAACTGCCACCGAACGTGCGTGCATGAAACGTCAGCTTCTCCTTTGAAGCTATTCGGCCACGCCATGGCGCCGGCGATGCAGGGCATGCACGCGCTCGTCAAAGCCGGGCACCGGGCCGTCGACCTGGATACCCGGTACCACGCTCTGGATGGGTATTGCGGCCACCGGCGGCGAGGCAACGCCCATGGCCTTGAGCCACCCCGTTAGCTGAGCGGAGGAGCTGGCGTAGACGATGCGCCCCAGCCCCACCCAGCCGTGGGCCGCGGAGCACATGGCGCAGTGCTCGCCGGAGGTGTAGACCACGGCGCTTGTGCGCTGCTCGGGGCTCAGGTTTTTAGCGGCCCAGCGGGCAATCGCAAACTCGGGGTGGCGCGTGGCGTCGCCGCTGGCAATGCGGTTGCGATCCTCGAAGAGTATCTGGCCGTCGGCGGATACCAGCACCGAGCCGAAGGGCTCGTCGCCGGCCGCCAGCGCTTGTTCGGCCAGCGCCAGGCTACGCTGCAAAAAGACTTCTTCGTCGGGATGAATCATGGTGTGCTCCTGTGGGTAGGATGAGCGACCGGCAGGCTTTCGAGCCGCTCGCGCAGCCTGCCGGCGGCGGATTCGGCCTGCTTCAGTATCTCGTGGATACGGTGGAAGTGCAGCAGCCGCACGCCTCGGGTTTCCGGTTTAATATAGATATCGGGAGGCCGCTGGCGCAGCGCCTGGCGGATCATTGTCTGCTGCATGATCTTGAAACTGTTGAACAGCATGTCGGTCAGTCCGATACTCTGGCCGCTGTCGGGCTCGTGGCTCCCCGAGACATCGACGGCGATGACCAGGTCAACTTTATCGTGCAGCAGATCAAAGGGCAGCGGCTTGGAGGTGCCACCGTCGATCAGCAGCAGCCCGTCGCGGTGTACCGGGGTAAACAGGCCGGGCACCGCCATGCTGGCTTCGATGGCCGTAAACAGCCGCCCGCTGTCGAGGAGTACGCTATCGGCTGCCCAGTAGTCGGTGGCCACTACCG
>DATHXP010000461.1:0-4180 GCA_035459605.1 Halomonas sp.
CCGCCGGGAAACGGCAGGTGCGGCAATCCGGCAAAGGCGTCGAAGCGCTCGTCGCGCCCGGTCATCACCTCGCTGATCAGCCGCCCGGCCAGATGGGTGCTGGCCACGCCGTGGCCGGAGTAGCCCTGGGCGTAGTAGACGTTGTCGTTGAGCACGCCAAACTGCGGCAATCGGTTGAGCGTCAGCAGGAAGGTGCCGCTCCAGGCGTAGTCGACCTTTACGCCCTTGAGCTGGGGAAAAGTCTTTTCCAGCTTGGGCCGAATCACCGCCTCGATATCGCTCGGGTCTTCGCCGCCGTAGTTGACGCCGCCGCCGTAGATCAGCCGATTGTCACTGGTCAGCCGATAGTAGTCGAGCAGGTAGTTGCAGTCTTCCACGGCGATATTGTTGGGCAGCAGCGCCTTGGCCCGGGTCTCGCCCAGCGGCTCGGTGGTGATGATCTGGGTGCCGCAGGGCATCGACCTACCCTCGAGCGCGGGCAGCACGCCGCTAAGATAGGCGTTGCCGGCCATCACCACGCGCTCGGCCTTGATCGCGCCATTGGGGGTCCGCAGCGTCACCGGGCTGCCGTGTTCCAGGCTGATCAGCGGTGTCTGCTCGTGGATGACGCCGCCCAGCGACTCGAAGGCCGCGGCCTGGCCCAGCACCAGGTTGAGCGGATGCAGATGTCCGCCGGAATGATCGACCAGCGCGCCCGTATAGCGGTCGGAATCCACCTCGCGCTTGACCTCGTCGCCCACCAGCAGCTCGAGCTCGCGGTTCCCGTAGCGCTCCCACAGCGCCTTGTGATCCTTCAGGCCCCTCAGCTGTTTGGCGTTGCAGGCGGCGAACAGATTATTCTCGCGCAGGTCGCACTGGATATCATATTGGGCAATGCGCTCGCGGATGATGCGATTGCCCTCGAAGGCCATGTCGCCCAGCGCCCGGGCGGTTCGGGCGCCATATTTTGCCTCGATGACGTCCATGTCGCGGCTGTAGCTGTTGACGATCTGGCCGCCGTTGCGCCCCGAGGCGCCGTAGCCGACCTTTGACGCCTCGAGCACGACCACCTTCAGACCTTTCTCGACCAGGTGCAGAGCCGCCGAGATGCCGGTAAAGCCGGCGCCGACCACGCACACATCGCAGTGACTCTCGCCCTGCAGCGCCGGGCGCTGGGGCGTCGCGTTGGCCGTAGCCGCGTACCAGGACGCGACGTGTTGCGAAGACGGTGCTGTGCTCATTCGAGCCTCCATTGGAAATTTTATTCAACACTCACTGCCCGGTAACACGCAAAGCACGGCCAATATGTGACACCGGGGCCATGCCGTCCTGGGCTAGCTGATAGGAAATCCCAGCTTCTTCTCTACCAGCTCAACCCAGCGATGACGCCAGCCGCCCTTGGCATCCACAGTGTCCAAGGCGTACATGGTGATCTTGGCCCCGAGCCAGCGAAACGGCTCGGGGGGAATGTAGCCGGGCAGCGAGTTAGCAAATCCAAGTCGAACTTCGGGAATGTCCCTGCCATCCAGAATTGCCAGGCCGACTCGGGCGCCAAAGCGGGTAGCGGTAACGCCAAATCCCGAGTACCCCCCCGCATAGACCATATCGCCGTCATGGTAGTGCTGGAAATGCACCGCCATTCGCGTGGTCAGACCGATGGGACCGCTCCAGGCGTGGCTGAACCTGACCCCCTTAAGGGTCGGAAACGTCTTGTAGAACGCCTCCACCAGCGGCAGAAAATTTTCCGCCGTTTTATCGCAGCGTGGGTCGGTGTCGTTATTGAAGAAGTAGCCTAGCCGGCCGCCAAACAAGATACGATTATCGGCGGTCAAGCGCATATAGTTGAGCTGTGTGCGAGTGTCGTAGACACCCTGGCGATTTTTCCAGCCCACAAGACCCATCTGTGCGTCGGTCAGCGGCTCGGTGACGACGATGCGATCGCGGATGGCGGCAACGCGGCTGCGGATCTTTTTGTGGCCCGCGGCGAAAGCGTTGGTCGCCAGCAATACCTTGCTGGCAGTCACCGCCCCTTCGGGCGTGCGGACCCGCACGCCGGGCTTAAGAGGGGTCGAGTCGATCAGCGGAGTGTACTCATAGACACGCACTCCCAGCTCTTGAACGACTCGCTTGAGCCCCCAGGCCAGCTTGGCCGGATGCACGGTGCCGCTTCGGCTCCTGGACCACAGGCCGCCGGCAAAAAGCGGCGAGTTTATTTCGGCCTGCACCTCCTCCCTGTCGAGGTAATATGCGCTGTGGCCGTACTTCTTGTAGAGACGATACTCCTTTTCGATCGCCGGAAGGCCCTCCTCGCCAATCGCCACGGTAAGCTCGCCGCCCCACTCGAGATCGCACTCAATGCCGTAGCCTTCTATAGCGGCTCTGAAGCCATCCAGGTTCTCTTTTCCCAAGCGTTCCAGCTCTTCCATATCATCGGGATAGAGCCGCTGGGCATTGTCCATTCCGTGCATCACCGACGTGGAAAGTATGGCGGCAGGCCGCCCAGAGGCGCCGATGGCGACGCACTGAGCTTCGATCAGCACCACATCTCGATCCGGATCCTGCTCCTTGGCCTGCAGCGCCGCCCAGAGACCGGTAAAGCCGGCGCCGACAACCAGCAGGTCACAGCGAATCTCACCCTCAAGGGGCGGCTCCGGAAGCGGGGCCGCCTCGCTGTCTAGCCAGTAGGGAAAGAACTTGGTTTTTAGTAACGATTTTTCTGCGGCTGACTGTATTTTCATCAAAGGACGCTATCTTGTACTGTCGGATTTTAAACCGCTCACCGTGGCTAAACTTCGGGGCTGCGGCGTGCGCTGGGCTAGACCCGCAGCAGCAGGTGCTCGCGCTCCCAGGAGCTGATCACCTGGAAGTATTCGCGATGCTCGGCGCGCTTGACGGCCAGAAAGCTCTGGGTGAAGCGCTCGCCGAGAATCTCGGCCAGCGGCTGGCACTCTTTCAGCATGTCCAGAGCGCGACCGATATCGCCCGGCAGCTTGCTGCCGCTGGCCCAGGTCGAGCCGACCATGGCCGGCCTGGCTTCAAGCTGGTTGAGCATGCCCAGATAGCCGCAGGCCAGCGACGCCGCCATCACCAGGTAGGGGTTGGCGTCGGCCCCGCCGAGGCGGTTTTCCACGCGCATGGCCTGGGGCGGCGAAACCGGCACCCGTAGCCCCACGGTGCGGTTGTCCATGCCCCACTCCACGTTGATCGGCGCCGAGCCGCTGGTCTCGGTGCGCACAAAGCGCCGATAGGAGTTGACGTTGGGCGCCAGCAGCGGCATGGCCGCAGGCAGATAGCGCTGGAGTCCGGCGATGAAATGCAAAAACAGCCGACTCGGTTCACCTTCGTCGTTGCTGAACAGGTTGCGGCCCTGGCTGTCCAGCAGGCTCTGGTGGATGTGCATGGAGCTGCCCGGCTGATCAGCCATGGGCTTGGCCATGAAGGTGGCGTACATGCCGTGACGCAGGGCCGTTTCGCGCAGGGTGCGCTTGAACATCACCACCTGGTCGGCCAGCGAGAGCGGATCGCCGTGCTGGAAGTTGACTTCCATCTGGCCGGCGCCCTCTTCATGAATCAGCGTGTCCAGGTCGAGATTCATGGCCTCGCAGTAGTCGTACATCTCCTCGAACAGCGGGTCAAACTCGTTGACC
This sequence comes from Halomonas sp., assembly GCA_035459605.1. GTDB lineage: Bacteria > Pseudomonadota > Gammaproteobacteria > Pseudomonadales > Halomonadaceae > Halomonas. The sequence continues at coordinate 3,627 of DATHXP010000461.1, forward strand.
GCGTCGATGGAAAACGCTTGACGACTGCTTTCCTGACGGCCAGTTCGCCCCACCGGCGGCTCCAGCGGGTAGTCCGAGTCAATATTTGTCTTGACCAGATAGAACTCGACTTCCGGCGCAACCACCGGCGTCCAGCCGCGCGCTTCATACAGCGCCAGTATCCGCTTGAGCACGTGGCGCGGCGCCAGCTCCACCGGCTCGCCGGTCAGGTAGAAGCAGTCATGGATGATCTGCGCCGTGGGATCCTCGGCCCAGGGCACCGGGAAAATGGCGTTGAGATCTGGCACCAGCTCCATATCCCGCTCAGCGGCGTTCCAGAACTGAACGTCTTCATCGTCAGGAAAGCCACCGGTGACGGTCTGGATGAAGATGGAATCCGGCAGCCGTGGACGACCGCCGCTCAGGTATTTGCCAGCGGGCATGATCTTGCCTTTGAGGATGCCGGTCAGGTCAGATACCAGGCACTCCACCTCGGTGATGCCGTGAGTCTGGAACCAGTCGTTGAGGAGCGGCTGCTCCTGTTGGTTGCTCATGGGTGTTTCCTTGATTTCCTT
>DATHXP010000462.1:0-1813 GCA_035459605.1 Halomonas sp.
CCGAGCCACGGAAGCGGCTTTCAAGGCCGCCGGGGTTTCCGCACGGCTGCGCAGCGCCTACAAGCCTCTGGTACATTTCTTTCTGGAAGAGTTCTCCTGGAAGTCGCTGCAATCCCTGGCGATCGAATACCCCTTACTGGAAGGTGCGCCTCGGCGCTTTTTGCTGGAAGCCTACCCACTTGCGGCAATGCTGCCGCCGGAGGTGACGCTATGCTGGAAGAGCGGCGATGCTATCTCTAAGAACCTGGCCCGCTATAGGGTTCGAGTGCAGCGCACTTCCGGTGACCAAGAAACGTATATGGTGGCGGCACCGAATCGTCATCACCTGGATCATGTCGGGGAAGCGCAGTACTCGCCCTGCGGCTGGTTGAGACTGACCTCCCCACAGGGCGAGGTGACCGAAACAGCCATCGAGACCGATTACGAGGCGCTGTTCAAGGCCGCCATGACGGCACTGTCATCGACTCGCTGGCAGGCGGAGTCGCCTTATTTCGAAGAGCTCAATTTCACGGTGCATCTGCCCTGTGGCGACCGTCGGCTGGATTGGGACGATGAGCATATAAGCCTCGCCGAAGCGCTGCACGAGGAGCTTTATTTCTCTACTTTAGAGTATTTCCAGCGCCATGCCGGCCTGGCGCTGGGGGATCGCAGAATTCAGCCCGGGCAGATCGTGCCGGAGGTGCTGACCAAGGGAGATGTTCCCTATCTAAACATCAGCCTGCGACCTTTGGACGCGTCCTCACCTCGGCGTTTGGCCGTGACGCTGGAAAACGCTCAGCAGGCGATAGGAGAAGAGCAGATCGCCCAGCTATTGGGCGAGTTCGAAGGACGGGTACTACATGCGACTACCCGTGCAGGCAGGTCGGTGGAGGCGCGTTACCGGACGGGAAGCGACCGCGCCGTGATGATCAGCGCCGGCCAGCACGCCAACGAAACATCCGGCATCGTGGGGGCGCTGCGTGCCGCCCGGCAGCTAAGCCTTCAGCCGCAGGCCCATTTCGTGATCTCACCACTCGAGAACCCGGATGGCTACGCCTTGCAGGGCCGACTGGTCGCTACCCAGCCGCGCCACATGCATCATGCGGCACGTTATACCGCCTTCGGTAACGACCTGCAGAGCCAGCAGCTAGGGGCGCACTTCGAGCATGCCATTCGCGAACAGGCGTTCGCCGTCAGCGGTGCCGAGCTGCATATCAACCTGCATGGCTACCCGGCTCATGAGTGGACTCGGCCTTTGACCGGCTATGTCCCGCGTGGCTTTGACATGTGGACGATTCCCAAGGGTTTTTTCCTCATCCTGCGCTATCAGCCCGGCTGGGAAGCCGCAGCAGGAAAGCTGGTCGATGCCGTGACCCAGGATCTGGCCCAGGTGCCCGGGCTGGTCGAGCTCAACGCCACCCAAATCGCGCTGTTCGAAACCCATGCCGGCGACCTGGAGTTTCCGGTCTTGAATGGCTTCCCCTATTTGATGATGGAAGACGCGCAGCAACTCACCCCGCTGATGCTGATAACCGAATACCCCGATGAGACCTTGTCTGGAAACGCTTTCGTCCAGGCGCATAACGCGCAAAAGGCGACGGTGATCAGTGCCTATAACGCCTTTCAAGCCCTGTCATTGGAATTGCCAAGCGAAGGGGAAGAGTAAACTTCGTTGTTTGGAATTTACTTTGGGGTAACTATTTCTTCTGAATCCGTGAAACTGAACTGATCTCGACTCTGATCGAGCAGGTAGCAATTATACCACTGCTCAATTCATCAGCGATATTGCGAACCGGCCCGCTTCACGCAGGCTCTGCGTATCTATACCGCAACG
>DATHXP010000463.1:0-5847 GCA_035459605.1 Halomonas sp.
CTGGAGCTGCGCGCCCTGGAGAGCGAAGGCAAGAGCGAAACGATTTCCCAGCCGCGGGTGATCACCGCCAACCAGCGCACGGCGGTCATCAAGCAGGGCACCGAGATTCCCTATCAGGAAGCCGCGTCCAGCGGCGCGACCAGCACCTCTTTCAAGGAGGCGGTGCTGTCGCTGGAGGTGACGCCGCAGATCACGCCGGATAATCGCATCATCATGGATCTGGTGATCAACAACGACACCGTGGCCGACCAGAGCTTCGACGGGGCGCCGGCGATCGACACCAACGAGATCGAGACCCAGGTGCTGGTGGATGACGGCGCTACCGTGGTGCTGGGCGGGATTCTGACCACCGAGCAGGCGCGCAGCCTGTTCAAGACGCCGCTGCTGGGTGACATTCCGCTGCTGGGAAATCTCTTCCGCTATACCGAGAACACCGACGATAAGGTAGAGTTGCTGGTATTCATTACGCCCAAGATACTCGATGACAACGTAGCGGTTCGCTGATGCCGGGAATTCCCAACCTGATACTTGTCGGCCCCATGGGGGCCGGCAAGACAACCATCGGCCGCCTTCTGGCGGCCGAATTGTCACGCGACTTTTTCGATACCGATCATGAGATCCAGGAGCGCTGCGGCGCGGATATCCCCTGGATTTTTGACGTCGAGGGAGAGGCGGGGTTTCGCGAGCGCGAGACCCAGATGATTCGCGAGCTGTCCCGCCGCGAGGGCGTGGTGATCGCCACCGGCGGCGGTGCCGTTCTGCGCGAGGAGAACCGCCGCCTGCTGCGCGAGTGCGGCACCGTTATCTATCTGTGCATCAGCGTCGAGCAGCAGCTTAAGCGCACCGCCCGCGACCGCAATCGCCCGCTGCTGCAGCGCCCCGATCGCGAGTCTGTGCTCAGAGAGATGTATCAGCAGCGCGACCCGCTGTACCGCGCCACCGCGGACATCGTTATCCGCGGCGAGCGGCGCGGCCCGCGCAGCGTGGCCAGAGACATCGTGCGCCGGGTGCAGTCCCTGGCCGACCCACTGGAGTGCAAGAGCTGAAACCATGAGCCAACCCGCCGATACCGCAACCACCCTGCACGTGTCTCTTGGAGAGCGCAGCTATCCGATTCATATCGGCCCCGGACTGATCGGCGATCCCGGTCGGCTGGTGCCCTACCTGGCCGGGCGCCAGCTGATGATCGTCAGCGACGACAACGTCGCCCCTCTGTACCTGGCGGCGCTCAAGACCGGGCTGCCCGCCGGGCTCGAAGTGCGTGAGCTGGTGCTGCCGGCTGGAGAGAGCCACAAGAACGTAGCCTGCGTCGAGCGTATCTGGAGCGCCCTGCTGGAGGCCGGCTTCAACCGGCGCTGCACGCTGGTGGCGCTGGGCGGCGGGGTGATTGGCGACATGGTGGGCTTTGCCGCGGCCTGCTACCAGCGCGGCGTGGCCTTCATCCAGGTGCCGACCACCCTGCTTGCCCAGGTGGATTCGTCGGTGGGCGGCAAGACCGGGGTCAATCATCCGCGCGGCAAGAACATGATCGGCGCCTTCTGGCAGCCGCGGGCCGTGCTGATCGACACCGACAGCCTGTCCACGCTGCCGCCGCGGGAGCTGTCGGCGGGGCTTGCCGAGGTGATCAAGTACGGGCTGATCCGCGATGAAGCGTTCCTGGCCTGGCTGGAAGAGCGGATGGCAGCGCTGCGCTCGCTTGCGCCAGAAGCGCTGGTGCACGCCATCGAACGCAGCTGCCGCCTCAAGGCTGAGATCGTCGCCGCGGACGAAACCGAGCAGGGCGTGCGGGCGCTGCTCAACCTCGGGCACACCTTTGGCCACGCCATCGAGACTCATCAGGGCTACGGCAGCTGGCTGCACGGCGAGGCGGTGGGCGCCGGCATGCTGATGGCGGCAGCGCTGTCTCAAAGGCTCGGCTGGCTCGACGACCAGGACGTGCGCAGGGTCGAGGCCGTCATCGCCGCGGCGGGACTGCCGCAGACGGCGCCGGCCGACATGGGCGCGGATGACTTTCTCGCCGTCATGCGTCTGGACAAGAAGAACCTGGATGACCGACTGCGCCTTATCCTGCTCAAGCGGCTGGGCGATGCCTGCGTGCACGACGAGACGCCTGCCAGCGTCTTGCGTCAGCTGCTGGACGGCTTTCCGCGCCGCTGATCCCTCGCCTGTCCCCCTGTCGTCGAGCTAGCCAAGGCCCGCTTTTACCAGCGGGCCTTTTGCATTGGGACAGGGTTTCGACTATCTTTTGCATATTGCGCATGACGTATGCGTAGTATGCATAATGCCTTGACTGCAGCCGGAAGTCACATGCTGGCCAAAGCTGTGTCAGGGGGTATCGCTTTCTGTTCGTCGAAACTTTGGCGGACCATTTCTCGAGAGGCAGGCTATGCAAAGAGGCCTTCACCAGCCCGGCGAGTTTCGCGATAGCTGCGGCTTCGGCCTGATCGCCCACAGGCGGGGCGAGGCCAGCCACGACCTGCTGCGAACCGCCATCGAGTCGCTCACCTGCATGACCCATCGCGGCGGCATCGCCGCGGACGGCAGAACCGGCGACGGCTGCGGCCTGCTGCTCAAGATGCCCGACGCCTTCATGCGCGAGGCGGCGCGGGAGGCGCTGGGCGGCGAGCTTGGCGAGCGCTTTGCGGTGGGCGCGGTGTTCCTGCCCGATGACGACGCCCGCGAGGCCCGCGCCATGGCTGAGCTCGAGGCTCAGCTGACGGCTCGAGGCCTGAGCGTGCGCGGCTGGCGCGAGGTGCCGGTGGACCCTTCGGTGTGCGGCCCCATGGCGCTGGCCTGCCTGCCGAGAATTCGCCAGCTGTTCGTCGAGCCGGGAGCCGGCAGCGGGGCCGAGAGCGACAGCAGGCGGGAGCCTTTCGAGGTCGCCCTGTTCATGGCGCGGCGTCTGGCCGAGCAGACGCTCCTTGACGAGCCTGAGTTCTACGTCTGCTCGCTCTCTGCCGAGGTGGTGTCCTACAAGGGCCTGGTGATGCCGGCGGATCTGCCGAGCTTCTATCGCGACCTGGGCGATGCGCGCCTGGCCACCGCCATCTGCGTCTTCCACCAGCGGTTTTCCACCAATACCGCGCCGCGCTGGCCCCTGGCCCAGCCGTTTCGCCTGCTGGCACACAACGGCGAAATCAATACTATCGACGCCAACCGCGGCTGGGCCAACGCGCGCAAGGAGAACTTCGCCAGCGAACGCCTGCCGGATATCGCCGCGCTCGACGAGCTGGTCAATACCACCGGCTCGGATTCGTCCAGCATGGACAACATGCTGGAGCTGCTGCTGACCGGCGGCATGGACCTGCATCGCGCGGTGCGCTGCATGATGCCGCCCGCCTGGCAGAATGTGGAGATCATGGACCCGGAGTTGCGCGCCTTCTACGAGTTCAGCTCCATGCACATGGAGCCCTGGGACGGCCCCGCCGGCGTGGTGCTGACCGATGGCCGTCAGGCGGTGTGCATGCTGGATCGCAACGGCCTGCGCCCGGCGCGTTGGGTGATGACCCGCAACGGCTATATCACCCTGGCCTCCGAGATCGGCACCTACGGCTACCGGCCCGAAGATGTCATCGCCAAGGGGCGCGTCGGCCCCGGGCAGATACTGGCCGTGGATACCGTCACTGGCGAGCTGCTGCACACCGACGACGTGGATCAGCGCCTCAAGTCGGCCTATCCCTACCGGCGCTGGCTCAAGCAGGAGGCCCACTACCTGGAGTCTGCGCTGACCGAGCTGGCGCGTTTCGAGAACATGCCCCGGGACCTCCTCAACGAGCAGCAGAAGATGTTCATGGTCAGCTTCGAGGAGCGCGACCAGGTGCTGCGCCCGCTGGCCGAGGGCGGCCAGGAGGCGGTGGGCTCCATGGGCGACGATACCCCCGTGGCGGTGCTGTCGCTCAAGCACCGGCTGCTGACCGACTATTTCCGCCAGCGGTTTGCCCAGGTCACCAATCCGGCCATCGACCCGCTGCGCGAGGCGATCGTGATGTCGCTGGAGACCTGCTGCGGCCCCGAGCTGAATGTCTTCCAGCTGACGCCGCGGCACGCCCACCGCCTGATTCTGACCACGCCGGTACTGTCGCCGCGCAAGTTCACCGCGCTGGTCTCCCAGCAGGATCCGGCCTTTGCCTGTCAGACGCTGCCGCTTGGCCATGACCCTCAGCGTCAGGGCCTGAAAGAGGCGATTGTGGCGCTGTGCCGAGACGCCGAGCAGGCGGCGCGCGGAGGCAAGGTCGTTGTGGTGCTCTCCGATGCCGCCCTGCCCAGGGGGCAGATTCCCGTGCCGGCGGCGCTGGCCGTGGGCGCGATTCACCACCATCTGGCGAGGCTGGCGCTGCGCCCGCGCGTCAATCTGGTGGTGGAGACCGGCTATGCCCGGGACGCCCACCAGATGGCGGTGCTGTTCGGGGTGGGGGCAACCGCGGTCTATCCGTGGCTGGCCTACCAGGTCATGGCCGACATGCATCGCACCAATGAGCTCACCGGCAACCCGGCGGATGCCCGGGAGAACTATCGCAGGGGGCTGCACAAGGGGCTTTACAAGATCCTGTCGAAGATGGGGATCTCGACGCTGGCGTCCTACCGCGGCTCGCAGCTGTTCGAGGCCGTGGGCCTGGCTTCCGAGGTCGTCGAGCTGTGCTTTGCCGGCATGGCCTCGCGCATCGAGGGCACCGGCTTTGCCCAGCTGCAGCGCCAGCAGGAAGCGGTTGCCAGGCACGCCTGGACGGCGCGCAAGGGCATCAGCCAGGGCGGCCTGATGAAGTATGTCCACGGTCAGGAATATCACGCCTTCAATCCGGATGTGGTCAAGTCGCTGCAGGAAGCGGTGCAGGAAGGCAGCTATGCCAAGTGGAAGGTCTTCGCACGGCGGGTCAACGAGCGCCAGCCGGCCACCCTGCGCGATCTGCTGCGCCTCAAGTTCGCCGACCAGGCTCTGCCGCTGGACGAGGTCGAGCCGGTGGAGGCGCTGCTGCCGCGCTTCGACAGCGCGGGCATGTCGCTGGGCGCGCTGTCACCCGAGGCCCACGAAGCCCTGGCCCAGGCCATGAACGAGACCGGTGGTCGTTCAAACTCCGGCGAGGGCGGCGAGGACCCGGCCCGCTACGGCACCGTGCGAAGCTCGAAGATCAAGCAGATCGCCTCGGGGCGCTTCGGCGTGACGCCGGCCTATCTGGTCAGCGCCGAGGTGCTGCAGATCAAGATCGCCCAGGGCGCCAAGCCCGGCGAAGGCGGCCAGCTGCCGGGAGGCAAGGTCAATGCGCTGATCGCCCGGCTGCGCTACTCGGTGCCCGGGGTGACGCTGATCTCGCCGCCGCCGCACCACGACATCTACTCCATTGAGGACCTGGCCCAGCTGATCTTCGATCTCAAGCAGATCAATCCCGAGGCCCAGGTGTCGGTCAAGCTGGTGGCCGAGCCGGGTATCGGCACCGTTGCCACCGGGGTGGCCAAGGCCTACGCGGACCTGATCACGGTGTCCGGCTACGACGGCGGCACCGCGGCGAGCCCGCTGACCTCGATCAAGCATGCCGGCAGCCCCTGGGAGCTGGGCCTGCCGGAAGTCCACCAGGCGCTGCGCATCAACGGCCTGCGCGACAAGATTCGGCTGCAGACCGACGGCGGCTTGAAGACCGGCCTGGATGTGGTCAAGGCGGCGATTCTCGGCGCCGAGAGCTTCGGCTTCGGCACCGCGCCGATGGTGGCGCTGGGCTGCAAATACCTGCGTATCTGCCACCTCAACAACTGCGCCACCGGCGTGGCCACCCAGCACCAGTATCTGCGCGACGAGCACTTCCGCGGCACCGTGGACATGGTCAAGCACTATTTCCGCTTCATCGCCGAGGAGGT
>DATHXP010000464.1:0-3784 GCA_035459605.1 Halomonas sp.
CCTTCACCCGCCACTTTCACCGCGCCACTGGCATGACGGTGGGGGAGTGGTTGATCAACGAGCGCCTGAGGCGAAGCTGTGAGCTGCTGGAAACTACGACCTTACCGATCGATCAGGTGGCAGAGTGCAGCGGCTTTAACACGGCGACCTCGCTCAGACAGCACTTCCAGCAACGTTTCCGCGTGAGTCCCAGGGAGTGGCGAAGGGCTTTTGGCATCAGGTAGAGACATCTAGAGACATCAGGGGTGGCCGCGCAACCCGTCAACTCACCTGCATTATACGATCGTCTGAATTAGTCCGCTCTGATGCAGGTTGACAGCTGGGGCCTCGTCCTCTTCAATAGCTACTCGATGATGCCGTGTGATGCTGGTGATAACTCCTGATCTCCCAGGCTGTCCCTATACGCATTTCACGAGGCCTTGCGCTAGGCGTAATGCACTGATTTTTCTACTGTTTTTGGTGGTGTGACTTGTAATCAGTAGGTCCCGGGTTCGACTCCTGGTGCCGGCACCAACGGGAAAAGCCAGCAGTATCAAAACGTTGCAGAATTATAGAAACCGCCCTCGATGGCGGTTTTTTCGTTTTGTGTAGATTGTCTGCGTAGATTGATTGCCTATTTGCCGCCTGGCCACTGAACCAGCGGAACGCTCAGGTCGTAGATGTCCATCATCGCCGCCTCGCGATGGCCGCTGGCTTCTTGCTTGCCGTGGCGGGTGCCGTCGGTGTCGGTGATACCGCGTCGCTTGAGGTCGTGCAGGCTGAATTTGTCGGCTTCGGTGATAGTCTCGCAGTCCAGCGCGCTCGTGATGAAGCGTTGCCAGGCGCTGTCCAGGCTGGGTTTGCAAAGTTCCCTAAGTGCCTTGTGATCGGCAATTATTGTACATACACTTAATGCATGAAACTAACCTTCGATCCCTACAAGCGCGACCAGACCTTGCAGGCTCGAGGGTTGGACTTCGCCGATGCTGGCCTGGTGTTTTCCGGCCACCACTTCACCTTGGCGGATGATCGTCAGGACTACGGTGAAGATCGCTACATCACCGTCGGGCTGCTCAAGGGGCGCATGGTGGTGATGGTGGGCGCCGCGCGGCGCGGATCGCCGCATCATTTCGATGAGGAAAGCCAATGAGCGCGAATAAGCGAAATATCGACAATGGTTGGATTGACTCCGATGACGCGCCCGAGCTGACCGACGAGTTCTTCGAGCGCGCCGATGAGTATCGTGGCGATACCTTAGTCAGGCGTGGGCGGCCCAAGGCAGACGTGGTCAAAGAGCGCATCACCGTGCGGCTGGACCCTGAGATCGTGGCCGAGTTCCGGGCCACCGGCCCCGGCTGGCAGACTCGCATGAACCAAGCGCTCAAGGTGTACCTGCGCGAGCATGGTACGCCCTGAGCCGCGCCGACCTGTCCACTCGCCAAGGCGATAAGACCCGCCCTTGAGCTCAACTCAGCCACAGCCGCCGGCGGGGAAGAGTGCCTTCCCCGCCGCAGCGAGCAGACATTATTGCTAGTTGATATCGTTTTGGGGAGTTAGCCATGCTCGCGATGGCCGCCTCTCTCTTTCCTGATCTGGATCATTTTTTTACCGAGGCAAAGAGCCTACCCTTCATGAGCACTACATGTGGTGTATTCTTCATTGTTTGATACCATATGTAGTTATTCAGCTATTGAAGGAGTGCGTTATGGAAAGCCCGCAGCCTGGTACCGTCGGGGTGGCGTCGACGATCAATGAATATCTGCAGCGCGCCGACTGGCGCGTCAACGCCAACGCCAATCAGGGCTACTCCCTGGGCGGGCTGATCCTCAACGCCTCGGGCAAGCTGATCGCCAACTACTGGCTGGACGAGATCTACCCCGCGGCGGTGGGAGAGGCCCATCGCGAGGGCGACCTGCACATCCACGATCTGGACATGCTCAGCGGCTACTGCGCCGGCTGGTCGCTGCGAACCCTATTGCTTGAAGGCTTCAACGGCGTGCCGGGCCGGGCGGAGAGCGCCCCGCCCCGACACCTTTCCAGCGCTTTGGGGCAGATGGTCAACTTTCTCGGCACCCTGCAGAACGAGTGGGCCGGCGCCCAGGCGTTCAGCTCCTTCGATACCTACCTGGCGCCCTTCGTGCGCTGCGACCGGCTCGACTACCCGGCGGTGAAGCAGGCGGTGCAGGAGTTCATCTACAACCTCAACGTGCCGTCGCGCTGGGGCAGCCAGACGCCGTTCACCAATCTGACCTTCGACTGGGTCTGCCCGGCGGACCTGCGCGACCAGGTGCCGGTTATCGCAGGCCAGGAGCAGTCCTTCACCTACGGCGAGCTGCAGGCCGAGATGGACCTGCTCAACCGCGCCTACCTGGAGGTGATGGAGGCGGGAGACTGTCGCGGCCGGACGTTCACCTTTCCGATTCCCACCTACAACATCACCCACGACTTCGACTGGCACAGCGACAACGCCGAACGGCTCTTTGCGCTGACCGCCAAGTACGGCCTGCCGTACTTTCAGAACTTCCTCAACTCGGATCTGGAGCCGCACATGGTGCGCTCCATGTGCTGCCGGCTGCAGCTGGACCTCAGCGAACTGCTCAGGCGCGGCAACGGCCTGTTCGGCAGCGCCGAGCAGACCGGCTCGCTGGGCGTGGTGACGATCAACTGCGCGCGGCTAGGCCACCGCTTTGCCGGCGATCGGGCGGGGTTGTATGCCGAGCTGGACCGGCTGCTCGAGCTGGGCCGCGACAGCCTGGAGATCAAGCGCGACTGCATCCAGCGGTGGATGGACGACGGCCTCTATCCCTACAGCCAGCGCTACCTGGGCACGCTGCGCAATCACTTCTCGACCCTGGGGGTGAACGGCCTCAACGAGATGGTGCGCAACGTCAGCGACGACTACTATGACATCGCCGACCCGGAGGGGCAGCAGCTGGCGCTCGAGGTGCTGGAGCATGTGCGCGAGCGAATGCGCGAATTCCAGGAGAGCACCGGCCATCTCTACAACCTGGAGGCGACCCCGGCCGAAGGGACCACCTACCGTTTCGCCAAGGAGGATGCCAAGCGCTTCCCCGGCATTCTGCAGGCCGGGACGGCCCAGGCGCCTTACTACACCAACTCCAGCCAGCTGCCGGTAGGCCACACCGACGATCCCTTCGAGGCGCTGATTCACCAGGACCCGCTGCAGACGCGCTATACCGGCGGCACCGTGCTGCATCTCTACATGCGCGAGCGGCTCTCCTCGGCCAGCGCCTGCAGAAAGCTGGTCCGCACGGCCCTGTCGCGCTTCCGCCTGCCCTACCTCACCGTCACGCCGACCTTCTCGATCTGCCCGGTGCACGGCTACCTGGCCGGCGAACATGAGTTCTGCCCGAAGTGCGACGACGCCCTTCTAGCACAGCGCGCCTCGCTGGCCGATACCCTGGCCTGAGGCATTGCCGACCCGTGAGCGGGTCATCACCGTAAAGAGGAGCTTTTCATGAACCACTCCGTCAAGACCCTGCCCACCGAACAGCGCCAGCGCTGCGAAGTCTGGACCCGGGTGATGGGCTATCACCGTCCGGTCAGCCAGTTCAACCACGGCAAGCGGTCCGAACACCGCGAGCGCCGCCACTTCCACGAGCACGCCGCCACCCCTTGAGCCCACCATCACGCCGGACGTCCGCGGGCGTCCGGCCGGAATTTACCGCCATGCTTCACAGCGAGTCTCGCTATCCGCAGTTGCCCGTGGCCGGCCTTACCCCCATGACGACGCTCGACTATCCCGACCATCTGGCCTGCGTGATCTTCCTGCAGGGCTGCCCCT
>DATHXP010000465.1:0-2338 GCA_035459605.1 Halomonas sp.
CATGGGGCTGATGTACTACACCCTGGGCCAGCGCCAGGGCCTGGGCATCGGCGGGCTGGCCGACTACCCGGAAGAGCCCTGGTACGTGGCCGCCAAGGACCTTGAGCGCAACGTGCTGATCGCCGTGCAGGGCAAGCACCACCCGCTGCTTTACAGCGACAGCCTGGCCACCGAGGCCATGGAGTGGATCGCCGGTGAAGCGCCGGTGCGCGAAGGCCGCTTCACCGCCAAGACCCGCTATCGTCAGAGCGACGTGCCCTGCCACGCGCGGCTGGCCGACGACGGCGGTGTCGTAGTACGCTTCGACCAGCCGCAGCGCGCAGTGACGCCGGGGCAGTCGCTGGTGCTCTATGATGGCGATATCTGTCTCGGCGGCGGCGTCATTCGCACCGCCTGGAAGGCCACGGAGCAGCCCGGATGAACGACACCACTCCAATTCATCGCGCCCCGAGCTCGTCGACTGCACGCCAGGTGCTGGCGCTGGCCGGCGTCTTCCAAGCGGCCAGCCTGGTGGATGAACTGGCGCGCACCGGTCAGACCGATACTCGCGCCTGGGAGACAGTGATTCGCGCCACCGTCGACACCAGCCCCGCGAGCTTCGAAGCTGTCTACGGCGGCCACCCTAACAACCTGCGCCGCGGTCTCGATATCCTCGGCGGTATGCTGGGGCGCAAACAGATCAGCCCGGCGATCATGCGCTACGGCTTTGCGCTGCTGATGCTGACCGGTCAGCTGCGCAAGAACGACGCCATGCTGGACGATCTGGGACAGCGCCTGACGCATGTCCAGGGTCAGGCCGAACACTTCGGCGCGACCCACGAGAACGTCATCGCCAGCCTCGGCGAGGCCTACCAGCAGACGCTGTCGACGTTCAAGCAGCGCATCGTTGTTCAGGGTGATCCTTCGCTTTTGCAAACGCCGATGATGCCGGAACGTATCCGCGCCTGCCTGCTGGCCGGCGTACGCTTCGCCCTGCTGTGGCACCAGCAGGGCGGTCGCCGCTGGCGGCTGATACTCCAGCGCGGCGCCATGCAGCGCGCGCTGGACGCCATCGGCTGAGCGCCCTGCCAGCTATTGCAGCACCACGATTAACGTCAACCCTTTAACGCTAACCCGGAACCTCTGCCATGCCGTCAACGTCGCTTCCCCTGTCCCCCCTTACTGCGCTGTCCCCCGTCGACGGCCGCTACGGCAGCAGGGCCGAATCGCTGCGCGAGCACTTCAGCGAATTTGGCCTGATTCGGGCGCGGATCACCGTCGAAGTTCGCTGGCTGCAGCACCTCGCCGAGCACCCCCAGATCGACGAGGTGCCGCCGCTGTCCGACGCCGCCAGCGCCGTGCTGGACGGCCTCGTGGACCAATTTTCGGTCGCGGATGCCCAGCGCATCAAGGAGATCGAGCGCACCACCAACCACGACGTCAAGGCGGTGGAGTACTTCATCAAGGAGCGCATTGACGCCGCGCCCGAGCTGCGCGCCGTCAGCGAGTTCGTGCACTTCGCCTGCACCAGCGAGGACATCAACAACCTGTCCCACGGCCTGATGCTGCGCGACGGCCTGGCGGCGCTACTGCCCCATATGCGCCAGGTGGCCGACAGCATTGCCCAGCTGGCACACGCGCACGCCGACCAGCCGATGCTGTCGCGCACCCACGGCCAGGCCGCCAGCCCCACGACGCTGGGCAAGGAGATGGCCAACGTCGCCTATCGCCTGCGCCGCCAGCTCAGACAGATCGAAGCGGTGGAAATACTCGGCAAGATCAACGGCGCGGTGGGCAACTACAACGCCCACTTGGCGACCTACCCCGAGATCGACTGGGAAGCCAACGCCCGCACCTTCGTCGAAAGCCTGGGGCTGACCTTCAACCCCTACACCACCCAGATCGAACCCCACGACTATATTGCCGAGCTGTTCGATGCGGTGTGCCGCTTCAATACCGTTCTGATCGACTTCGACCGCGACGTCTGGGGCTACATCTCGCTGGGCTACTTCAAGCAGAAGACCGTCGACGGAGAAATCGGCTCCTCGACCATGCCGCACAAGGTCAACCCCATCGACTTCGAGAACTCCGAGGGCAACCTGGGGCTGGCCAACGCCGTGCTCGGCCATCTGGCCCAGAAGCTGCCGATCTCGCGCTGGCAGCGCGACCTCACCGACTCCACGGTGCTTAGAAACCTGGGCGTTGGCCTGGCCTACGGAGTGATCGCCTATCAGGCCGCGCTCAAAGGCATCGGCAAGCTCGAAGCCAACCCCGAGCAGCTCAATCGCGACCTGGACAGCAACTGGGAAGTGCTGGCCGAGCCGATCCAGACCGTGATGCGCCGCTACGGCATCGAAAA
>DATHXP010000466.1:0-3436 GCA_035459605.1 Halomonas sp.
GGTGCCTTCGTAGATCGGCGCGATGCGCGCGTCGCGCAGCAGCTGGGCGGCGCCGGTTTCCTCCACGTAGCCCATGCCGCCGTGGACCTGGATGCCCAGCGAGGCGATCTCCACGGCCTGGTCGGTGGAAAACGCCTTGACCACCGGAATCAGCACGTCGACGCGCGCCTGGGCAGCGCGGCGAGCCTCGTCGCTCTGCGCGTGGCGGGCGATGTCCATGTGGGCGGCGCAGGTCAGCGCCAGGGAGCGCAGCGCATCGGTGCGCGCGCGCATCGACAGCAGCATGCGCCGCACGTCCAGGTGCTCGGCGATCACGCACTCCTGGGCGCCGCGCGCCTTACTGGTGCGCCCCTGGGTGCGCTCCAGGGCGTAGGCCAGGGCCTGCTGACAGGCGCGCTCGGCCACGCCGATGCCCTGGATGCCCACCTTGTGGCGCGCCTCGTTCATCATGGTGAACATGTGGTTCAGGCCGCGCCCTTCCTCGCCCACCAGGTAGCCAACGGCGCCGCCGTTTTCGCCGAAGCTCAGGGTGCAGGTGGGCGAGCCGTGAATGCCCATCTTGTGCTCGATGGAGGCGCACACCACGTCGTTACGCTCGCCCAGCGAGCCGTCGTCGCCGACCAGGAACTTGGGCACCACAAACAGCGAGATGCCCCGGTTGCCTTCGGGTGCGTCCGGCGTGCGCGCCAGCACCAGGTGCAGGATGTTCTCGGCGCAGTCGTGCTCGCCCCAGGTGATGAAGATCTTCTGCCCGCTGATGCGGTAGCAGTCGCCTTCGGCGGCATCGCAGGGCACCGCGCGGGTGCGCACCTTCGACAGATCCGAGCCGGCCGACGACTCGGTGAGATTCATGGTGCCGGTCCAGCGCCCCTCTACCAGCGGCGCCAGGTAGCGCGCCCTGAGCGCTTCGCTGCCGTGCTGCGCCAGCGCCTCGATGGCCCCGGCGGTCAGCATCGGGCACAGCCCCAGCGACATATTGGCGGCGTGCAGCATCTCCTGCACGGCGCTGGCGACCACCTCGGGCAGCCCCTGGCCGCCCAGCGACTCGGACACGCCGATGCCGTTCCAGCCGCCCTCGGCGTAGGCCCGGTAGGCGTCGGCGAAGCCGTCGGGGACGCTGACGCTGCCGTCTTCGCGCCGCGTGCAGCCCTGCCGGTCGCCGCTGGCATTGAGCGGCGCCCACACCTCGGCGGTGAAACGACCGGCTTCCTCCAGCACGGCCTCTACCAGCTCGGCGCCGGTGTCGGTAAATACCGGCAGCGAAAGCGAGCCGTACTCGAGCACTTCTTCAAGCACAAAGCGAAGGTCGCGTAGCGGGGCGGCGTAGGGCGTCATGGGGATACCTCGGGAAAAGTCTCGGAGAAGCGCGCGCAGGGCGGCGCGACGATAGTAGGTTAACGATACGCCAGTTCGCCATTGGGCTTAAGTTGCAGCGCTGCCTGCCGTTCACGCTAGCCCTGCTCTGGCTCTGGCTCTGGCTCTGGCTCTGGCTCTGGCTCTGGCTCCGGGTGCGCGGCAACATCGCCACCCCCAGGGTTTTCACTCGAAGGCTCCGCGTCGGCGGACTCATCGGGGTAATAGGCGACGCAGCTTTCGTCCTCCAGCGGCGGCCCCACCAGCGGCTCGGCCACCTCGACATCCGGGACGACGCCGGACAGATCCTCGACGTATTCATGCTCGGTAGCGCCTTTGATCAGCTCGTCGGTCACTACCAGCTCGGCCCCCGCTGAACTGTAGGGCATCGTGGTGGTGAACGGCGCCACCGGCAGCGGCGCCGGACGCACGCTGCGGCGCCAGCCGAAAAACACCACCAGTACCAGCCCCAGCGCGCCCAGCGACCAGAACAGGCCGCTGTTGCCGAGTACCGACATCACCGAGGTGATGACCGGCGGGCTGACGGTGGAGCCGATGGCATTGATCAGCAGCAGCCCCTGACTCATGCGCACCAGCGCGCCGGCCGGCGCCCGGTCGGCGGCGTGGCCCAGCGCCACCGGATAGAGCGAGAACACGCCGCCGCCCAGCATGAACAGGAGCCCGGCCAGCGCTTCCTTTGACAGCGGCAGCCAGACGATACCCGCCGATATCAGCAGGCAGAAAGCCCCCAGCAGAATCAGCACCAGCTGGCGGTCATGGCGGTCCGACCAGCGCCCTACCGGGTACTGCAGCAGCAGAGCGCCGAGCACTATCAGCGCCATCAGATGTCCGACCTGCGCAGAGCCGTAGCCGATTCGCTGAAGGTAAAGCGGCACCAGCGAATAGACCGCGGCCACGGCCAGCCCCGAGCCGAAGCTGCCCATGACGCCGGTCGGCGTCAGGGCAATCAGCCGCAGCGGCGACAGCGGCTCGGCCTTTTCCAGCAGGGGCGTCACTCGCGGTATCAGCGCCATGGGCAGCACCGACAGCGAGGCCAGCATGCCGATCAGCATGAAGGGCGCCGTGGGGGCCAGCGACTGAGTCGCTCCCAGCAGCAGCTGGCCCAGCACGCCGGCGCCGTACAGCGAGATCATGTAGAGCGCCAGCAGACGCCCTCTGACGCGCGGCTCGCCCGCGGTCAGCAGCCAGCTTTCAATCACCAGATAGACGCCCACCGTGGACCAGCCGCCCACCAGGCGCAGCGCAAACCAGGCGGTCGGGTCATACCACAGCCCCTGCAGCAGTACCGTCACCGCCACCAGCGAGGCAAAGCTGCCGTAGGCGCGGATATGCCCGATGGCCAGCAGCAGGCGATCGTTGAACAAGGCGCCGACGACCAGGCCAATGTAAAAAGCGGATGACACCAGGCCAATCACCAGCTCGGACGCCCCGGCGGCGTCCAGGCGCAGGGAGGTCAGAGTCCCCAGCAGGCCGCCGCCTATCCCCAGGATGAAAAGCCCCAGCAGCGGAGCCATAACCATCATCAACAACTGCCGAGACATGGCGTCTACATCCCCACCGTTGAAGAGCCGGGTCGACCGCGCATGATAAACGGGCATTCGAGCGCGCAGCGACCAGCCATGAAGTAGCGCACACTCTCAACAGGTGAGCGGGTCGCGCCAGCCAGCCATTACCATTACCCGTACCGACTGTTTTTTCCAGTCGTTGAGTCGCGGCGGCAGAGCTATTGCAGTTGATCTTGTGACTCGGGGCTCCTCGTCGCGTCTAACACTGCGATTGCCCTGATCACGGCGGCGCCAAGTTGACTGCGCGATCCAGGCTCGACACTATGCTCGGCCAGTGACTCATGCCCAGCGGCGCACCTTGATGACGATGCGCTTTTTCCTGGGCGCACAGGGAAGACGCTATGGAACACCCTTCACGGCGCGGTGAGCGCTGCCGCGCCCGAGCGATCGCCGGCCTGTGGCGCTGGCTGTCTGGCTGGCGACTCGGCTCGCTGTGGCGGCTGGCGCGCCTGCTCGGGCCGGCCGTCGCCGCCTTCAGCCGGCGCGAGCGCGAGGTC
>DATHXP010000467.1:0-5853 GCA_035459605.1 Halomonas sp.
GCGGCAGCGACCTGCGACGCTCGCCGGCAGTGCGGCGGCTGCAGCGCTGCGGCGTCGAGGTGGCCATCGGCCATGCGGCAAGCAACGCGCGGGGCGCCGATGTGGTAGTGGTGTCCACGGCGGTGGACGGCGACAACCCCGAGATTCGCTGGGCCAACGAGCATCGGGTGCCGGTGGTGGAGCGGGCGGAGATGCTGGCCGAGCTGATGCGCTTCCGGCATGGCATTGCGGTGGCCGGCACCCACGGCAAGACCACCACCACGAGCCTGACGGCGACCCTGTTCGGCGAAGCGGGGCTCGATCCGACCTTCGTGATCGGCGGACGGCTGACCAGCGCCGGCGCCAACGCGCGGCTCGGTGCCGGCGACTACCTGGTCGCAGAGGCCGACGAGTCCGATGCCTCCTTCCTTCATCTGCAGCCGATGGTGTCGATTGTCACCAATATCGACGCCGACCACATGTCGACCTACGGCGGTGACTTCGAGCGCCTCAAGGACACCTTTCTCGAGTTTCTGCACAACCTGCCTTTCTACGGGCTGGCGGTGCTGTGCATCGATGACGTGCATGTGCGGGAGCTGCTGGGGCAAATCAAGCGTCGCTTCGTGACCTACGGCTTCGATGACGATGCCGACTATCGCGTCGAGAACTTCGTCCAGGAGGGCGGCGAGATACGCTTCACGGCGCTGCGCCCCGGAGGGCTGTCGCCGCTGGCCATCCGGCTGGCCATGCCGGGGCGCCATAACGCCCTGAACGCCCTGGCCGCAATTGCCGTGGCAAGCGACGCCGGCGTCGCCGACGACGCCATTCAGCGCGGCCTGGCCGGCTTTGCCGGGGTCGGTCGTCGCTTCCAGGTGCACGGCCACTTCCCCGCTCCCGGCGACGGGGGAGAGGTCATGCTGGTGGATGACTACGGCCACCATCCGCGCGAGGTCGAGATGGTCATCCGCGCCGTGCGCGCCGGCTGGCCCCGGCGGCGGCTGGTCATGGTCTATCAGCCGCATCGCTACTCGCGTACGCGCGATCTTTATGAAGACTTCGTTCGCGTGCTGGCCGAGGTGGATATCCTGCTGCTGCTCGACGTCTACAGCGCCGGTGAAGCATTGATCCCCGGCGCCGATGGGCGCAGCCTGGCCGGCTCCATACGCCAGCGCGGCGAAGTGGACCCGATTTTCGTGCAGCACAAGAGCGAGCTGCCTGGGCTCCTGGCGCGAGTGCTCAAGCCCGATGATATCCTGATCACCCAAGGCGCCGGTGACGTGGGCAGCATTGCCCAGCAGCTGGCCGATGCCGAACTCAACTTTGACGAGGTGGAGCTATGACCACAGTCGCCGACCACGGTCGTGTCGTCGTGCTCTATGGCGGCAGTTCCGCCGAGCGTGAGGTTTCCTTGATCAGCGGCAAGGCCGTCATGGCCTCGCTGGAGCGCTCCGGCCTGTCGCCCAAGGGATACGACCCCGCCGACGGCGGGCTGGCGGGTCTTGAAGCGCTGGCGCCGGACAGGGTGTTCATCGCCCTGCACGGTCGCGGCGGCGAGGATGGCACGCTGCAGGGCGCCCTGGAGCTGCTGGATATTCCCTACACCGGCAGCGGCGTGCTGGCATCGGCGCTTGGCATGGACAAGATGCGCACCAAGTGGCTGTGGCAGGCCCAGGGGCTGCCGACGCCTGACAGCGTGATGCTTGGCGATGGTTTCGATTGGAGCGGGGTCGTCGAGCGCCTTGGGCTGCCGCTGATCGTCAAGCCGGTGCATGAAGGCTCGACCCTTGGCATCAGCATCGTGGAGTCGGCGGAGGCGCTGGAAGCCGCCTACCGGGATGCGGCGCGCTTCGACAGTCGAATAATGGCCGAGCGCTTTATTCAGGGCGGCGAGGAGTACACGGTCGCCGTGCTTGGCGACAGCGTACTGCCAACCATTCGCGTTGAAGTGCCGAGCGGCTTCTACGACTACCAGGCCAAGTACGTATCCAACGACACCGTCTACCACCTGCCCTGCGGCCTTTCCGAGGCGGACGAGGCCGAGCTTGCCAAGCTGTGCCGGCGCGCCTTCGACGTCGTTGGCTGCACGGGCTGGGGGCGGGTGGACGTCATGCGTGACGCCGACGGCGGCTTCTGGCTGCTGGAGGTCAACACCTCGCCGGGGATGACGGACCATAGCCTGGTACCCCAGGCGGCCGCCCATGCAGGCATTGATTTCGACAGCCTGGTATTGAAGATCCTCGATACCGCCGGGGATCGCTGATTCATGGGGTCGCGCGGCGCGCTGGCGGGTCTGCTGCTGGTCCTGTTGCTGGGGGGCGGGGCGCGTGCGCTGTGGACCTGGCTTGATCGCCCCGTCGAGCGCGTTTCTATTCGCGGCGACATGCGCCACGTCGGCGCGGACTATCTGCGCGCTCAGCTGGCGCCGCTGGTCAGCGAGCGTCGCTGGCTGTCGGTCGACCTGTCGGCGCTGCGTGAACAGGCGCTTGAGATAGGCTGGCTGAAAGAAGTGCATATTCGTCGCGAGTGGCCAAATGGTCTGCACTTTGATCTGGTGGAACAGTCGCCGGTAGCGCGCTGGAATGATGATCAGCTGCTCAATATGCAGGGCGATCCCTTTGATTTTGAACCCGCACGGGCGCCCGAGGGGCTGATATACCTGTCGGGGCCAGACGACAGCAGCCATGAAGTACTTGCCTATTATGAGCGGCTTGCGTCCCGCCTGCATGGCGAGGGCGTGGAAGTAACGCAGCTTCGGCTTGAGTCTCGCGGCGCCTGGCGCTTTCAGTTGGAAGATGGGCTCTGGATCATGCTGGGACGCGGTAATCATGCCGCGCGGCTCGAGCGGTTTGAAGCGGTGTGGCGGCGCCGGCTGGCAGCTCAAGCGTCGTATATTCGCTACATTGATTTACGCTATCCTAACGGGGTGGCGGTTGCCTGGCACGGAGAAACGGAGCCGCTCGATTCCGATAGCTGAGGCTGGTATCAAGGCAGCTGCTTATAGTTGATGTATTTAACGTTCAAGTTGTAAGGTGTTTCTTTCCAATGGAATACGCCGTATGGTAGCCGTTATATTCTCAAGGTGGGCTCGTGGAGCGAAGCGATTTGTTCCCGCAAGGGTCCGCGTTTTATTGTTCAGTTCAAGTATTTTTCCTTCGGGACAGGTTCTAGGAGATATCCCGGCTCATGTCAGGTCCATCTAATGTGTCCAATATGGTAGTCGGGCTGGATATCGGAACGTCCAAGGTCGTGGCGATCGTGGGTCAGTCCACGGATGATGGCGGCATCGAGATTGCCGGTATCGGCTCGCATCCCTCCAGGGGGATGAAGAAAGGCGTTGTTATTAATATCGAATCCACGGTGCAGTCGATTCAGCGCGCGGTGGAGGAAGCCGAACTGATGGCCGGCTGCGATATCCATTCCGTGTATGTCGGGATTGCCGGCAGCCATATCAGTTCGATGAACTCGGACGGCGTGGTGGCGATCAAGGATCGTGAGGTGGCAGGTTCCGACGTGGAGCGGGTGATTGACTCGGCGCGCGCCCGCGCCATTTCCGAAGGGCAGAAGGTGCTGCACGTTCTGCCGCAGGAATTCGCTATCGACACCCAGGGGGGAATTCGCGAGCCGCTGGGCATGTCCGGCGTTCGCCTTGAAGCCAGGGTGCACCTGGTGACCGCGGCGCTCAACGCCGTGCAAAATATTGATAAGTGCGTGCGCCGCTGCGGGCTTGAGGTCGACGCCATCATTCTCGAGCAGCTGGCTTCGAGCCATGCGGTGCTGACCGAAGACGAGCGCGAGCTCGGCGTGTGCATGGTGGATATCGGTGGCGGGACCACCGATATCGCGGTGTTTACCGAGGGCGCGATCCGCCATACCTCGGTGATACCCATTGCCGGCGATCAGGTCACCAACGACATCGCCATGGCGCTGAGGACACCAACCCAGCATGCCGAAGAAATCAAGGTCAAGTATGCCTGCGCGCTGACGCAGCTTGCCGCCAGCGATGAAATGCTCAAGGTGCCGAGCGTCGGGGATCGTCCTGCGCGCGACCTGTCGCGGCAGTCGCTGGCCGAAGTGGTCGAACCGCGCTACGAGGAGCTCTTTACGCTGGTGCGGGACGAGCTGCGACGCAGCGGCTATGAAGACCTGGTGGCGGCCGGCATCGTGCTGACCGGCGGCACCGCAAGGATGGAGGGGGCGGTAGAGCTGGCCGAGGAGATCTTCCATATGCCGGTGCGTATCGCCTGTCCGCAAAATGTGCGCGGCCTGGCCGATGTGGTGCGCAATCCGATTTATTCCACCGGCGTCGGCCTGCTACATTATGCGCTGAACGAGACCCATCAGGGACGCGGGGGTCAGCAGAACCAGGACAGCAGCAGTAGCGCAGCGCAAGCCAGACGCAAGGGTAGCTCCCGGCGCGAGAACGATGAAAGAACTCCAGCGCTGGCTAGGCTCAAGAGCTGGTTCAAAGGAAATTTCTGACAGGGCCGCGACGGCGGCCCAGGAGACGAGGCTAATGTTTGAACTCGTAGATAGCGCACCCTCAAGCAGTGCGGTCATCAAGGTCGTCGGCGTCGGCGGCGGCGGCGGCAACGCCGTCAACCACATGGTGGAAAGCAACATTGAGGGTGTTGAGTTCATCTGTGCCAACACCGATGCTCAGGCCCTCAAGCGCGTGTCGGCCAAGACGGTGCTGCAGCTGGGTGCCGAGATCACCAAGGGGCTTGGCGCAGGTGCCAATCCCGAGGTGGGCCGCCAGGCCGCCATGGAAGATCGCGAGCGCATCGCCGAGCTGATCAGCGGTGCCGACATGGTGTTCATTACTGCCGGCATGGGGGGCGGCACCGGTACCGGCGGCGCGCCGGTGGTGGCCCAGGTCGCCAAGGAGCTCGGCATTCTGACCGTGGCTGTGGTGACGCGTCCGTTCCCCTTCGAGGGGCCCAAGCGCATGCGCGCCGCCGAAGAGGGCATGAAGGAGCTCTCCGAGCACGTCGACTCCCTGATCACTATTCCCAACGAGAAGCTGCTCTCGGTGCTGGGCAAGAGTGCCAGCCTGCTGACCGCCTTCAGCGCCGCCAACGATGTGCTGCTGGGCGCCGTTCAGGGCATTGCCGAGCTGATCACCAGCCCGGGCATCATCAACGTCGACTTTGCCGACGTGCGCACCGTGATGTCCGAGATGGGCATGGCGATGATGGGGACTGGCGGCGCCACCGGCGAGAACCGCGCCCGCGAGGCCGCAGAAAAAGCCATTCGCAGCCCGCTGCTGGAAGACGTCGACCTGCACGGTGCGCGCGGCATCCTGGTCAATATCACCGCCGGCCCCGACCTTTCCATCGGCGAGTTCAACGACGTGGGCGCCACCGTTCAGGAGTTCGCATCCCAGGATGCGACCATCGTGGTGGGTACGTCCATCGATATGGACATGACCGACGAGCTGCGCGTCACCGTGGTGGCCGCAGGCCTCGACGCCGAGCGCCAGCCGGCGTCGGCGCAGCGCGATAGCGCCAGGCGTGCCGATGCCGCGCGCGGCGACTACCGCCAGCGTCAGGCTGGCACGGGGCGCAGCGGCCAGTCGGCGGGAGTGACGCGCGGTCAGGCCGGCATCGCTGCCGGGCGCGCCGCGTCGGCTGAGCGGGAGTCCGAGCAGCAGCGTCCCGAGCCGCGCAAGGGCGGCTCGCAGGATCTGGACGACTACCTGGATATTCCGGCCTTCCTGCGTCGCCAGGCCGACTGAGACAGGCAGCGAGTGTCGCCGCTGCGACTTTCGTTGTTTAAACACGCGTTCGATGCTACAGTGAACAGTGTTTGATAACTTATGACCGCACGGCGACCGCCCATGATCAGACAACGTACTCTCAAAAATGTGATCCGCGC
>DATHXP010000468.1:0-4848 GCA_035459605.1 Halomonas sp.
GCCCCGGCCGGCGTGCTCAGGCCGCCCGGGACGCTGGACAGCGGGCTGGTGGCGCCGGAATCAAGCAGCGGGCCGTAAGCGCCCGGCTCGGGGCCGGCCGCCTGGGCGGCCTGCTGCGGGGCGGCGGCCAGGCGCTGAATAGCCGCCGCCACCGACGGCTCCACCCCGGCCTGGGGCGCGCTGCGGTTCAGGGCAGGAGCCGGCGCCGCGCGCGGCTCATCATTTTCTTGCAGCAGGGAGTGGTGCTGCGGCGTCAGCGTTGCCCTGAAGGGCCTGGCGGCGGCCTGCTCGGTCGCTGCGGGGCGGCCGGCCTGTTCGATCAGTGCCAAACGCTCGTGCAGCGTCGCCCAGGCGTCGCCATCGGCGCCCCCGGCAGCGGCTGGCGCCGCCGTTGGGCGCGGGTCAAGCGCCTGGTGCAGGGCGCCTGGCAGCGGCGCCAGCCCGGCGTGGCGCTCAGGCGCCTCGCCCTCCGCCTCGCGCGCCGCCATGGCGCTCTCGAGCGCGTCCATAAGCACTTCCCGATCGTCGTCCGCCAGCCCGGCCTGGTCGAGCAGGTCGGACAGATCGCGGCGCAGCCGGCCGGATTCCAGCTGGCCGCCGTCCAGCGCGGCTGCGATCCGCTCACGTACGGCGCCAGGCGCGTCGTCGAGCGCTGCTGCCAGGGCTGTCAGCGCCGTGGACGGCCCGCCGTCCGGCGCTGCCTCCCCGGACCGGGCGTCGCTGCCGGACGCTCGGCCGGCGGCCTGCGCCAGGCTGGCATGAAAGTTGGCATCCGGCGAGGCTCCCGGAGCTACCTGCGGCGGGCCGGCGCGGTGGCCGACGGGGCCAGTCAGTAGTGTGATGTCCATCGCGGCTCCTTAAGCTCAGGATCCATTGGATCGGCGGCGGCGTGCCAACCGGCTATTGACCAGGTCATCGCTGAGACGCTGCTCGCGACGCTGCTCTTCCCGGCGGCGCTGCGTGCGGCGGCGCTGGGCCAGGGTATCGTAGCTGGCCAGGCGCTGCTGCTGGCGCTGCCAGTGCTGCTGCGAATGGCCGACCCGCTGCTGCTGGTCGGCCAGGGCGCGCTGGGCCCGCGCCATGGCGTCGTCAAGCGAGGCCAGAAACTGCTGATAGTTGTGCATGGACGACGGGCTGATCCCCTCGCGCATGGTCGCATTGAGCCTGGCGGCATACTCCTGGCGGTAGGCGCCGAGCGCGGCCAGCTGATCGGCTATCTGGCGGGCGCTGCGCTGCTCGTCGGCCAGGCTCTGGATGGCCTGGTCGCGGGCCTCTTGCGCCAGGCTGATCAAGGTGTCAAGCGGTCTGTCATGGCGTTTCATGCGCTATCTCCCGGTGCCTGGGTGAGCGTCTGGTTCAGGGCCTGGCGCGAACTTTCCAGATCGGCGCTTTCTTCAATGTGCTGCTGCAAGAGGGCCTCCAGCTGCGGGTAGCGCCGCACCGCCTCGTCGAGCTGCGGGTCGCTGCCGGGCTGGTAGGCGCCCACGCCGATCAGGTCGCGGCTGCGCTGGTAGCGTGAAAACAGCCCCTTGAACTGCTGGGCCTGGCGCAGCTGGGCGTCGTCGATGATGGCCGTCATGGCGCGGCTGATCGAGGTCTCGATGTCGATGGCCGGATAGTGGCCGGCCTCGGCCAGATCGCGCGACAGCACAATATGGCCGTCGAGAATGGCCCTGGCCGCGTCGGCAATCGGATCCTGCTGGTCGTCGCCTTCGGTGAGCACGGTGTAAAAGGCGGTGATCGATCCGCCGCCGGGCTCGGCGTTGCCGGCCCGCTCCACCAGCCCCGGCAGCTTGGCAAACACCGAGGGCGGATAGCCCTTGGTGGCCGGCGGCTCGCCGATGGCCAGGGCGATCTCGCGCTGGGCCATGGCGTAACGGGTCAGCGAGTCCATGATCAGCAGCACGTTGCGCCCCTGGTCGCGAAAGTCCTCGGCCAGCCGGGTCGCGTAGGCGGCGCCCTGCAGGCGCTGCAGCGGCGAGGTGTCGGCCGGGGCGGCGACCACCACCGCCCGGGCGAGCCCCTCCTTGCCGAGGATATTGTTGATGAAGTCCTGGACCTCGCGCCCCCGTTCGCCGATCAGCCCCACGACGATAATATCGGCCCGGGTATAGCGCGCCATCATGCCCAGCAGCACCGACTTGCCCACCCCGGAGCCGGCAAACAGCCCCATGCGCTGGCCGCGCCCCACGCCGAGCAGGGCGTTGATGGCGCGGATGCCCACGTCGATCTGCTCGCTGATCGGCGCCCGCGACAGCGGGTTGAGCGGCGGCGTGGCCAGCGGCGCTCGGGGCGCCTCCTGAAGGGAGGCCAGGCCGTCCAGCGGGTCGCCGTTGCCGTCCACCACCCGGCCCAGCAGCGCGTCGCCCAGCGGAAAGCGTCGCGCGCTGTTCTGGCTGCCGTCCACCAGCGGAAAGACCCGGGCGCCCGGCATCAGGCCGCTGATCTCCTCCAGCGGCATCAAATACAGGCGCTCGTCGGCAAAGCCCACTACCTCGGCCTCGGCAAAGCGCGGCGGCGCGCCGGGCGTCGCCGGCAGCTCGATGCGGCAGGCGTTGCCCAGCGCCACCTGCAGCCCCACCACCTCGATCACCAGCCCGGTGGCGCGCACCACGCGGCCGCTGGAGCGGCAGGGCGGCAGCGGGGCGATACGCCGGCGCGTGCCGCGCAGGGCATGCTGCCAGCGCGCCTGATGGCGATTGGCGGATACGGCCTCGGTCACTCGCAGGGCTCCTCTGTTTCGGTGTGCTGCGCGTCGTGCGGCGCGTCGCTACTCTGCTCTCCAGTACTATGATCGCGGGGATGCTGGCGACGGCGCACCTGGGCCATGACCGCCGCCCAGCGGGCCTCCCAGGTGGCATCCAGCTCGCCGCTGGCGCCGGTCACCCGGCAGCCGCCGCGGTTGAGCTGCGCGTCGGGCTGCAGCGTCCAGCCGGCGGCGGCAAGCTCCCTGCCCAGGTGCTTCTCGACCAGCTTGGCATCCAGCGGGTGCAGCCACAGGCGCTGCTGGCCGATCAGCGGCGGTTCGGTGTGCAGCAGGCCGCGGACAGTCTCCAGCACCTGCTGGGGGCGCGCCTTGAGCGCCTCGCCGGCGAGCTGGCGTCCGGTTTCCAGCGCCAGGGCGACCAGATCCTCGGCGAGCGCTTCATCCAGGTCGTCCAGGGCGGCGCTGAACGTCTCTGCCAGCGAAGCCAGCGGCTCGAGCAGCGTGCGCGCACGCTGCTCGAGCTCCGCCTCGGCCTGCCGGCGGCCCTCTTCGCGCCCTTCCTTTTGTCCCGCCTCGAGGCCTTCGGCGTGGCCTGCCGCGTAGCCCTCGCGATGCCCCGCCGTGCGGGCCTCCCGGAGGGTCTGCTCGCGCAGCGCCTTGAGCTCCGCCCGGCGGCGAAAGGCATCGTGCGCTGTCGCCTCGCTGTCGCTTCGCTGGGGCTGGTGCGGCGCTTCGAGCTCGCCCATCTCCCAGCGGCGCCAGGGCGTGTGGGCCGCGGGGCGCAGCGGCTGGCGGCGGTCAGACATAGGCTTCGTCGCCTCCGCCCAGCACGATCTCGCCGGCGTCGGCCAGGCGCCGCACCACCTGGAGGATGGTTTTCTGCTCGGCCTCCACCTGGGATACCCGGATCGGCCCGCGGGCCTCCATGTCCTCGCGCACCAGATCGGCGGCGCGCTGGGACATGTTCTGCATGAATTTTTCCATCAGCGGCTCGGGGGCGCCCTTGAGCGCCACCACCAGGGAGTTGGTATCGATCTCCTTGAGAATGATCTGGATACTGCGGTTGTCCAGGTCGATCAGGTTTTCGAACAGGAACATCTCGTCGATGATCTTCTGCGCCAGCTCTTCGTTGTGGGCGCGCACCGTTTCGATGGCGGCCTCTTCCTGGTTGGTGGACATCAGGTTGATGATCTCTGCCGCGGTGCGCACGCCGCCCATCTTGCTGCGCTTCAGGTTCTGGCCGTCGAGCATGCCGCTCAGCACTTCGGTCAGTTCCTGCAGCGCCGCCGGCTGCACGCCGCTGAAGGTGGCAATGCGCAGCATCACATCGTTGCGCAGCTTCTCGTCGAACAGGGCGATCACGTCGGCCGACTGGTGGCGCTCCAGGTGTATCAGCACGGTGGCGATGATCTGCGGGTGCTCGTCGCGGATCATCTCGGCCACCATCGAGGGCTCCATCAGGTTCAACGCGTCGATGCCCGAGCCGGTGCTGCGCGACTCCAGGATATCCTCGATCAGGCTGTTGGCCCGCTCGCTGCCCAGCGCCTTGGTCAGTACCGAACGGATGTGCTCGTTGGAGTTGAGCGCAATATAGGCCTCGGACTCGTCGTAGAACTCCTGCAGCACCCTGCTCATCTCCTCGTGGGATACCTGGTTGATGCTGGCCATCTCCACGCCGATCTGCTGAATCTCCTGCGGCGAGAGGAACTTGAAAATCTCGGCGGCGCTGTCTTCATCCAGCGTCAACAGCAGGATGGCGCTGCGCCGCAGGCCGCTCATTTCCTGACGATTACTCATGCTTGTTCATCCAGCTGCGCACGATCATGGCGACCATGCGCGGATCGCCCTGGGCCATCTCGCGCAGGTCGCTGAGGTTCTGCTCGTAGGCCGTGGACTTGCGCCGCCGCGGCGGCCGGGTGTAGGTGGTGTCGGCGTCGTCGTCGGCGTCGTCCTCGACGGCGTCGCCGGCGCGCTCATCCACGCCCGCTGCCGGCGCCTGAGAGGCGGGCGGCAGCTGGGTCACGCGGCGAATCAGCGGGCGCAGAATCAGCAGGTAGAGCAGCAGGGCGGCCAGCGCAAGCAGCAGATAG
This sequence comes from Halomonas sp., assembly GCA_035459605.1. Lineage (GTDB taxonomy): Bacteria > Pseudomonadota > Gammaproteobacteria > Pseudomonadales > Halomonadaceae > Halomonas. Next base: position 4,798 of record DATHXP010000468.1, read on the forward strand.
CGCCCGGCGCTCAGCGCCAGCCGCCGGGCTTCGGCGCTTTGCCACCACTCG
>DATHXP010000469.1:0-4040 GCA_035459605.1 Halomonas sp.
TCAATGACAGCTCCAGGGTTCCTTGGCGGCATTGTCCTTGATGTTCTGGTCGACGAACCGGTAGTGGTCTCTCTTGTAGCGGTTCCACCAGCCGTGACTGATCTCGATCGAATACCTGGTCAGAATCTCTTCAATGCATTCGATCGAAATGCGCAAGGCGTCATAGGCCAGGCGAAGCATTTGCTTGCGGTCATCGAAAGACACGCTGTCGAGGCCAAAGAGTTGATCGATTTCGGCAATCGCACTTTGTAGATCTTGCTGATCGCTGGGTTCTAGCTTCAGCTTTCGAGTAACCAGAGTGACCTCTCTAACGCCGAGGCGATGTTTGCGAGCCATGGGAACCTCCTGTCTTCGGTTGAGTTTCACGTGACGCTGCTAGCGGTTCTCACGAGCGGGCCATGTCCTGCCATAGAGGCCGGTGAAGAGCAGCTCGCTGAAGCCATCGCGCGCCGTGCCGACCAGTTCCAGATTCGAAGCGATCGCAGCGCTCATCAGCGTCTCCCACTGCCGGTAGGGGCTGCTGCTATCGGCCGGCGTTGATGTGGTCTCCGCCATCTCGGCCAGCCACTTCACGCCGCCCATCCAGGGCGCGAAGCGCTCCGAGAACACCAGCCGGCTGGTGCGCGCCGGGTGCAGTTGACGCAGCATCTCGGCCGACCAGGGGGTGGTGGCCAGCCGCACCCAGGGGCCGACGAAGGTCTCGTAGAGGGCCACGTTGTGCTTGGAGAGGGCTTTTACCTGCTCGAACGCCGGCGTCTGGTCGGGATACTCCAGGTCTTCCACGCGACGCTGCTCGAAACGCACCTGGAACTGAGGCTTGTGGCAGTCCGGGTCGCCGCTGGGATTGTCGATCTGCATCTCGTAGAGCCCGGGCTCGAGGTCATTGAGTTCGCCGATGCTCTCCAGGATCGCTCGGTGCTCGAGGCGTGCGACCCTGGCGGAAACGAAGATGCCCAGGTGCCCGACGTGGGGGTTGAGCAGGTAGACGATGCGCTGGTCGGCGGCCTTGAGCGCCTCGGTGGTCGGGTACACCGCCGGGATCCAGTTGAGCGCCTGGTGGGGCGGGGTGATGTTGTCGCCGCCGGAGGCGAAGATCACCAGCGGGTTGCGGATGCGCGTGAGGTCGACGGTGCAGCCCGGGCAGATTTCAAGCTCACCCCGCTCGAGCTGGTTGCCGATGAAGAAGTTATCGACGATGGCGGTGATCTCTTCCTTGCTCAGGCTATAGAAGCCGGTCCACCAGCGCTCGAACTCCAGGAAGCGCTCGCGCTGACCGTCGATATCGGCGAACAGCTGGTAGTCCTTCTGCCACAAGGTGTTCGCCGGCTTGAGGCTCTCGAAGTTGGCAGCGAGATTGGCGCCGTCGAAGCGCCCGTCGCCCAGGTCCGCCGCCAGGTGCGCCATCCAGGCGCCGCCCAGCAGCCCGCCGGCGAGGCGCATGGGGTTGACCCCGGATTCACCCGACCAGTAGGAGAGCGGCGAGCCGTTGAGCACCGCCGGCCCGACCAGCCCCTCGCAGTCGGCGGAGAGCAGGGCGATGGCCCAGCCCGCCTGGCAGTTGCCGTAGAGCACCGGCGGCTTGCCGGGATGGCGCTCGGCCAGCGTCTCGACAAAGCGGCGCAGGACGTGCTGCACATCCTCCAGCGTCTGGCCGGGCACGGGCTCGGGGAAGAAGATCACGAAGTAGACCGGGTGCCCCTCGTGGAGCGCCATGCCCACTTCGGAGTCCTGCTTGAAGCCGCCGATGCCCGGACCGTGACCGGCGCGCGGATCGACGATCATCACCGGCGGCTTGCTCTCGTCAAGGCAGTCCTCCAGGCACTCCACGCCGACCCGGGTGATGCGCAGCAGGGCGTAGTTGGCGGGGTGCTCCAGTCGGCGCCCGTCCACGAGCATCTCGTAGTCGAAGTCGAGCAGCGGCGGCTTGCCCATCTGTTCATGCTCGAGCATGTTGTCCGCGCGCTCGCGCAGGGTATCCAGGTAGCGCAGGCCGCGCTGCCACAGGTCGGTCTGGTAGGCGAGCCATTCCGTCGCCGGGTTGCTGGGGGGGGTGGCGTGTTCGAGCTCGGGCGTGGCCATCGGGTCAACCGCCTCCTGAGCAGGAGCCGGTTGACGCTTGCGCGGGGCTTTACGCGCCTTGGGTGCCTTGGCTGTGGGTGACTTGGCATTCATAGTGGCTTACCTCACGGTGTCAGGATGTCGTTGGTTTGGGGTCGGTACCGATCTCGACCCGGGACTCGGACAGGAAGCGGTACGGCGGAATTATCAGGTTGGTCGGCGCCGGCACCGCCTTGAATACGCGGCCGGCGCTGCCGACCACCACCGTCGCGCCGACGAGAAAACGTCGTCGTTTCATGATCGCCTCCTGGGATCGAGGTCCGAGTTCTCCGCTGGGGGCTCGGCCCGCGGCGACGTTGAGTGGGGTAACTGATCGGTACCCATCTCTTCTGCGTGGCGCCGCCGGGGCAGCGTCGCCGCCAGCACCGCACCGCCGACCAGCGCCGCGATGGCCGAGGCGAGTAACACGCCCTGGCGGGCCGCAGTCAAGGCCGCCGGGTTGTCGAAGGCGAGCCCGGCGATGAACAGGCTCATGGTGAAACCGATCCCCGCCAGCACGGCTACTCCGTAGAGGTGCCACCAGCGAACTCCGACGGGAAGCCGCGCGAGACGCCACCGGATTGCCAGCCAGGCGAAGGTGAAGACCCCCAACTGTTTGCCCAGCAAGAGCCCAAGGGCCACGCCGAAGAAGACGTTGCCGAAGCCTTCGCCGCCTGCTCTCACCGCGATCCCCGCGTTGAAGAAGGCGAACACGGGCACGACGCCGAAGGTGACCCAGCGCCTCAGGTCATGGTAGGTACGGTTGAGTGGAGAACCTTGCTGGTGGCCATCCCGGGTCGTTGCGGGAATGGCCAGGGCGATCGCGACCCCGGCCAGGGTCGCGTGAACCCCGGACTTGAGCACCGCGACCCACAGCACCAGCCCCAGCAGCACGTAGGGCAGGGCGCGCATGACCCGGAAGCGGTTGAGGACCGCAAGCCCTGCGAGGGCAATGCCCGCAATCAACAACGCTCCGCCAGCTAAGCTCTCGGTATAGAACAGCGCGATGATCACGATGGCGCCGAGATCGTCGAATACCGCCAGGGCCATCAGGAACACCCGCAAGGCCGGGGGCACGCGCTCGCCGAATAGCGAGAGTACCGCCAGGGCCAGCACGATGTCGGTGGCGGTGGGCACGGCCCAGCCGTGGGCGGCGATGCCTTCGGTGCCATTGACCAGCAGATAAATCAGTGCCGGCAGCAGCATGCCGCCGATCGCGGCGATGCCGGGAAGTGCCACCTGCTGGATCGAGCCCAACAGGCCGCCGAGCATCTCGCGTTTGAGCTCGACCCCCATCAGCAGGAAGAAGAACACCATCAGCCCGTCGTTGATCCACAGGATCAACGGCTTGTCGATGCCCAAGGCGCCAACCTGCAGCGACACCGGGGTATGATGCAGGAACTGGTAGAACTCGCGCAGCGGGGTGTTGGCGAGCACCAGCGCCAGGAGCATGGCGCCGACGGTGACCAGCCCCGCCACTCGTTCCTCCAATCCCTGCTGTGCCGCCGTCGTCACGATGTAACCTCCCGGTGTTTGTCCCTAGATGCGCTGATCGCTCGTACGACTGGCCCGGAGACGCGGTATGAAGCGCGGCGTGCGCGCCGCGTAGGCCTGCCACTTTTCACCGAACTGGCGCGCCACCTCGCGTTCTTCATGGATCGCCAGCCGGCTATACATCCATACCAGCACCGGGAACATGGCCAGCGTCAGCAGGGTGGGCCATTGCAGCAGGAAGCCGACCATCACCAGCACGAAGCCGCCGTACTGCGGATGCCGCACATGCGCATAGGGCCCGCCGGTCGCCAGCATCCCCTGGCGCTGGGCCGCGTAGAGTACGCGCCAGCCCGCGGCGATGAGGTAGAAGCCGGCGACGATGAACACCAGGCTCAGGAGATGGAAGGGTCCGAAGTGCGGGTTGGCCTGCCAGCCGAACAGCATCTCCA
>DATHXP010000470.1:0-12202 GCA_035459605.1 Halomonas sp.
GCAGGGCCCGGTGGTTGGCGGCAACCTGACCACCCTGGCCAGCATGCAGGGCACGCCCGTGGCCTTCAGCGCGCCGCCGGGGGCGCTGGTCATCCTTGAAGACGTGGGCGAGCCCTACTACCGCCTGGAGCGGGCGCTGTGGCAGCTGGTTCACGGCGGCGCGCTGGACCGGGCCGCGGCGGTGTGCCTGGGCACCTTCGAGGGCTGCGGCCCCTACGGCGACACCCGCCTGGAGGAGATCGTCGCCGAGACGCTGGCCCCCCTGGGCGTGGCGCTGTTCGGCGGCCTGCCGATCGGCCACGGCCTGCACAATCGCCCCTGGCGCTACGGGGCCGTCGGCCGCATCGAGGGCGAACGGCTGGTGATTTCAGCCGTGTGAAAACTCAATCCTTCTCGCGCACGCCCCGCCCCGTCAAGCGCTCTCGATCGTGCGGCCGGTCAAGGTCAAGAATCGGCCCTTTGGGCACGATGCGCGTGGGGTTGATGGTGGCGTGGCTGTAGTAATAGTGGCGCTGGATATGATCGAGACTGACGGTCTCCTTGACCCCCGGCCACTGGTACAGCTCGCGCAGGTAATTGGATAGATTCGGGTAGTCCTCGATGCGGCGCAGGTTGCACTTGAAGTGGCCATGGTAGACGGCGTCGAAGCGCACCAGGGTGGTAAACAGCCGGATATCCGCTTCGGTCAGCCACTCGCCCGCCAGATAGCGCTGCTCGCCCAGGCGTGCCTCCATGCGATCCAGCGCCTCGAACAGAGCAACAACGTGCCTGTCGTAAACGTCCTGCTCGGTGGCGAAACCGGCCTTGTAGACGCCGTTGTTGATGTGATCGTAGACATCGGCGTTGACGTCATCGATGGTCTCGCGCAGCTCGTTCGGGTAGAAATCGAGACGATTGCCGGTTATCTCGTCAAAGGCGTCGTTGAAGATCCGCACCAGATCGGCGGACTCGTTGTTGAGGATACGCCCACCCTGCTTGTCCCACAGGGCGGGTACCGTGACGCGACCCGTGTAATCCGGGTCGGTGAGGGTGTAGAGCTGACGGTGATACTCCACCCCGTTGACCGGGTCTCCGCTGGAGCCTTCGGCAACATTATACGTCCAGCCCTGATCCAGCATCAGCGGGCTGACGTGGGACACGCCGATCAGCGGCTCCAGCCCCTTCAGCTTGCGCATGATCAGGGTGCGATGCGCCCAGGGGCAGGCCAGCGACACATAGAGGTGAAAGCGATCCGCCTCGGCGGGCACGCTCTCCTGGCCCTGCGGGGTCGGCTGCCCGTCTGCCGTCACCCAGTCGCGCAGCTTGGCGGATTCGCGAACAAACTCACCGCCGTGCTTCTTGGTGTCGTACCACTGGTCGTGCCATTTGCCGTTAATCAATAGGCCCATGATCATGCTCTCCTTTTGAAATTTGCCTGCGCTCGCCTTCAGGTCAGAATAGCTCTGCATAATCGCTAGCGGACGTCCGCTAGCGTGCCAAACGTATAAAGCTTAGCTGCTTAGCTTTGCCGCTATTTTAGCCACGTGCTCTCCCTGGAAGCGGGCAATGGCCAGCTCGCGCTCGTCGGGCTGGCGCGAGCCGTCACCGCCGGCGATGGTCGAGGCGCCGTAGGGCGTGCCCCCGCCGACCTGAGAGATGTCGAACAGCTCCGGGGTCGCGTAGCCGAGCGGCACGAGCACCATGCCGTGGTGCGCCAGGGTCGTCCAGGTGGAGGCAATGGTCGTTTCATCCCCGCCGCCGGTGCCGGTCGACGTAAAGACGCTGGCCACCTTGCCCACCAGGCCGCCGTTGACCCACAGGCCGCCGGTCTGGTCGAGGAAGTTGCGCATCTGGCCGGACATGTTGCCAAAGCGCGTCGGCGTACCGAAGATGATCGCATCGTATTCCGCAAGCTCCGCGGGCGAGGCAACCGGCGCCTCTTGATCCGTCTTGCCGCCGGCAGACTCGAAGACTTCGGCATCCATGGTTTCCGGGACGCGCTTGATCGTGACGTCGACGCCTTCCACCTGGCGCGCGCCTTCGGCAACGGTGTTGGCCATGGTTTCGATATGGCCGTACATGGAGTGATAGAGAACCAGTACCTTGGTCATTTCCTTTGTCTCCTGGGGGGATCCCCCCGGCTGGTGAGTTACGCTGTGTTCCTGGGTAAGTCGATGCGATGGAGACAGCTTAGCTACTTTTTCACGCTGAAAAGTGGCACTATTCCACGCATAAAGAACAGATAACTCGATCAATCGGCGTATCGCCCATCCGCGTACGCGATTTGCCCAGCCTGGTACACGACCTCGGCGAGTATTTCATGACACACAAGATTCCCCGCGTCAGCCTCGAGCAGTGGGCGATACTGCAGGCGGTAGTGGATGAAGGCAGCTATGCCAAGGCCGCCGAGGCGCTCAGCCGGAGCCAGTCATCGGTAAGCTATGCGCTAAAAGGCCTGCAGGAACAGCTGCCTGTCGAGGTGCTGACGATTCAGGGACGCAAGGCGACGCTGTCGCCGGCGGGCGAAACGCTGCTGCGACAGGCGCGAGCGTTGATCGAGGACGCACTGGGCCTCGAGTATCTGGCGAACAATCTGGCCGAGGGCTGGGAAACCGAGGTTCGACTGGCAGTGGAAGCCATCTTTCCCACGGACCTGCTGAGCCAGGCAATGGCGGCTTTTGTGCCCGAGAGCCGGGCGTCGCGGGTCCAGCTCATCGAATCGGTGCTGTCCGGCACCCAGGAGGCCCTGCTCAATGGAGAAGCGGATCTGGTGATTACCCACCGCCCTCCGCCTGGCTTTCTCGGGCAGCCGCTGCTGGACGTGACGTTTCTGGCGGTGGCCCATCCCCGGCACCCGCTGCATCAGCTTGGACGCGACCTGACCCACCATGATCTGCGCGCGTATCGCCAGTTCGTGGTTCGCGACTCGGGGCTCAAGCGCCGCCAGGATGCGGGCTGGCTCGCCGCCGAGCAGCGCTGGACCGTCACCCAGCTCAACACCTCGGTTCAGTTCGTCAAGGACGGACTGGGATTTGCCTGGCTACCCTACGGCCACATCCGGGAAGAGCTGGAAGCGGGCAGCCTGAAGCGCCTGCCGCTGATCGAGGGTGGCCAGCGTCAGGAGGCGCTGTTTCTGGCCTATGCCAATCGCGACGCGGCGGGGCCGGCCACTCGGGCCCTGGCGCGATCCCTGCAAGACGCCTGCCGGCAGCTCACACCAGCGTAGCAGTGTACTCGGCGCCGCCCCGTGTTTATTAGCCGACTTTATCCTGGGTCTTGAGGGTAAAGTCGCTGGCGTCGTGGCGCTCGTGCAGCTGGGTTTCGGGCTCGCCGACGGTGCGATTGACCATGCGCCCGCGCTGCACCGCCGGACGCGCATCGATCTCCCTGGCCCAGCGCTGCAGGTTCTTGTACTCCTGAACCTGAAGAAACTCCCCGCCATCGTAGACCCGATCTAGCGCCAGCTGGCCATACCAGGGCCAGGTGGCGATATCGGCGATGGAGTAGTCCTCCCCGCCCAGATAGCGCGTCTCGGCCAGCCGCCGGTCGAGCACGTCGAGCTGACGCTTGGCCTCCATGGCGAAGCGGTCGATGGCGTACTTGATCTTGACTGGCGCGTAGGCGTAGAAATGGCCGAAGCCGCCGCCCAGATAGGGGGCGCTGCCCATCTGCCAGAACAGCCAGTTCAGCACCTCGGTACGCGCCGCGTGCTCGCCGGGCAGGAACTCACCGAACTTCTCCGCCAGGTAGAGCAGAATCGAACCCGACTCGAACACCCGCGTGGGCTCGGGCGTGCTGCGGTCGACCAGCGCCGGAATCTTGGAGTTGGGGTTGACCGCGACGAAGCCGCTGCCAAACTGCTCCCCCTCCTCGATGCGAATCAGCCAGGCATCGTACTCGGCATCCGTATGGCCAAGCGCCAGCAGCTCCTCGAACATTACCGTGACCTTCACCCCGTTGGGCGTGGCCAGGGAGTAGAGCTGGAAGGGGTGCTTGCCCACCGGCAGCGCCTGCTCGTGGGTCGGCCCGGCAATGGGCCGGTTGATACTGGCAAAGGCGCCGCCGTTGCCGTCATCCCTGTCCCAGGTCCAGACGGCGGGCGGCGTGTACTCGGATTGCTGACTCATGGACGACCTCCTGATGGCTATTTCACAGAGCTGTTTATCCGCTCTCTCACTAACAGGCTAACAGAAGCGGGCAACTCGCTTCAGCCTAGCGACCCTGCTCTCGCGAAGCGGCGCCAGGTTCGTGCTCGGCGGCACGCCGGCGCTCGCTGCGCGCGATGATCGCCGTGCCCACCAGGTCACCGGTGACGTTGAGCCCCGTCGCGCCCATGCCCACCAGCGCATCGATGGACACCAGCAGCGCCACGGTCTCGATCGGCAGGCCCACCTGGGCGAAGACGGTGGCGATCATGACGATGCCGGCCCCCGGCACCCCGGCGGTACCAATCGAGGTCAGAGTGCCGATCAGCACGATCTCGACCATGGTTATCAGGTCCAGCGGCGTCCCGACGACGTTGGCGGCAAAGACTGCGGAAATCGCGATGCGGATCGCCGCGCCGTCCATGTTGATGGTAGCTCCCAGCGGCAGGCTGAAGCCATAGATGCTTTTGGGAATCGCCAGCCGCCGTGCCGCCTCCAGCGACAGCGGCAGCGTGCCCGAGCTGCTCTGGGTGGCGAAGGCGGTGGCCATGGGCGTGCGCGCCTCGCGGAAAAAGTCGCGCAGGCGCACGCCGAACAGGCGCATCAGCGCGCAGTAGAGCGCCAGGTGCACCAGCAGCGCGAGATACAGCACCAGCACCATGTCGCCCAGCGACAGAATGGTGGCGATGCCCTGCTCGCCGGCGGTCTTGGCCACGATGGCAAAGACGCCAATGGGCACGTACTGCAGCACGCCGGCCATGACCTTCAGGGTGATCTCACCCAGCGCCTCGACGACCCGGTACAGATGCTCGCCGAGCTCGGCGTGGGCCTCGGACTCGCGCAGCTTGAGCAGCGCAACGCCGAACACGATGGCGGTGAAGATGATGCCCAGCAGGTTCAGCTCGGCGAAGGCCGTGAAGATGTTGTCCGGCACGATATTGAGAAGCACCTTCACGAAGCCGGGGTTGTCCGGCACCGCGACCTCGGCGCCTCTGTCCAGCGCCATGCCGCTGCCGGGCTTGAGGATAGATGCCACGACCAGCCCCACGACGATCGCCAGCGCCGAGGTCGCCACATAGTAGCCCAGCAGCTTGCGGCCGACCCGCCCCATGCTGCCGATATTGGCCTGGTTGATCCCCACCATCAGCGTGAACAGCACGATCGGCACGATCAGAAACTTCAGCAGCCGCAGCAGCAGGTCGCCCAGCGGCGCCAGCCAGTCGGCGGCCTGCTGCCCGCCCAGCAGACCAACAATCAGGCCAAGCACCAGGGCAATGCTGACGCGCACGATCAGCGGCGTGTTCAGGTAGCCGTTAAACAGCGCTCTCATTGATCAGCCCTCGCAGCGAGCACGCCGTAGACAAGCCGATGACGCAGATCTGCGGAAAAGGAGAATGCCATAGAGTGGACTCCTGCCCCGAAATGGCGTTGATTATGGCGGATATTGTCCTCGAGATACCTGCATATAGCTATGCACGCTAACTTTCACGTCAAAGTGGGCGCACAAACTCAGTTAGCGGTGTTGATTATCATCGCCGACTGCGTCGCGCAGCAGATCCGAGAGGCGAATCACGCCCAGCAGGCGGCGCTGCTCGTCGACCACCGGAATATCTTCAACGCGCCGCTCCACGTGCTGCTGAAAGAGGTCGTGCCGGTAAAGAATGTCGTCGATATCTTCATCGGCCCCGGCGCACATCACGCGATCGTCCATGTGGTCGGCCACGCTGCCCAGCGTGATCCGCTCGACCAGCTCGCGTAGACTATCGGTGGGCCGCAGCTTGGCCAGCAGCAATGTCGCCACGTGCCAAAAGCCCAGGTGCCCGCTGACCCGCCCCTCGGCGTCAAGAACAAAGAGATCGCGCCCCTCAGGGTCGTCCAGCAGCATGCGCGCTGCCTCCTGCAGGCTGCATTCGCCGACAACGGTCAGCGCCTTGACCGGGTGGATTGCCATCCATTCGCTGGTCTTCATGTGGTTTTCTCCACCTCGCTGATTTTAGCCGCCTGGCCAAGCTCGCCGGCCCGCGCCAGGCCAAAGCGAACGGCCACCGCCCCGAGCGTTTCGGTTAGCAATGTACTGGCCGTGACGATATTGATGAGCAGCAGCGCCGAGCCTTCGAGGCTGGGCACGCCGGTGAGCAGCAGCGCCATGCCGATGGCCACGCCGCCCTGGGGCAGCATGACCAGCCCCACGTTGTGGCTGATGACTCGCGGCGCGCCGGCGAGCCGCGCGCCGATCAGCGCGCCGACGATCTGCCCGCTCGCCCGCAGCCCGAAATAGAGCACGATCAGCCCGGCATGGCTAAACACCACCCCAGGTGAGAAATGCAGCCCGGCCAGGGTAAAAAACAGCACAAACACCACTTCCTGGAGCTGTTCGAGCGGGCGAAATAGCGGCTCGGAGTGGGCGCCAGCGAACAGCCGGGTGAAAAATCCCAGCGCCATGGCGGTCAGCAGCGGCGAAAAATGCCAGGCGTCGGCCAGTCCGGTCAGCAGGATGATGGCGCCGAGCAGCGCCACCAGCTGCAGCTCCTGTTCGGGCAGATAGCGCGCCATGCGCTCTATGACATAGCCACCGAGCGCACCGAAGCCGACGGCCGCAACGATCTCCCAGAGGATGACAGGAATCGCAGCGGCAAAGCCGACGCTGTCGATGGCGGCCAATACCAGCGAGAAGATCACCAGCGCCAGGGCATCATCGAGTGCCACCATGCCCAGCAGCGCGGTGGTCAGCGGGCCGCTGGCCCGGTATTGATGAACGATCGCAACGATGGCGCCCGGTGCGGTGGTGGTGGCAATCGCCGCCAGCAGCAGCGCCAGCGTCCAGCCCGGCACATCGGCCACGGCCAGGCCCAGCAGCGAAAAACCCACCAGCACCGCGATAAAACTGCCGGAGACCTTGCCGAGCGTCGCGGTGACAATCGTCCAGCCCAGCTGACGCAGCTGGGCAACAGTAGCGGCCCCGCCAACCAAATAGGCGATAATGCCCAGCGTGACGGCAACGATTGAACGGGTCCAGTCGGTGGTCTCTGCGCCCAGGGAGCCGCCAAGAATGTCGGGAGCAAACAGGATACCGGCGAATATATAGCCCACCACGCGTGGCAAACGCAATAAATAGCTGCCCAACACACCAAGCGTCAATCCGGTCAGCAGCAGCATGCCAATCAGCAGAACTTCCACGTCACCTCCATATCTTCATCCTGAGCTGGTGGCTCTCAGAGCTACACACAGTCTATCGGATGTACCCTCGCCGCTACGCTCAATTCAGAAACTGTTGGTGCTCGCAGGGCAAGTCAGGACAACCGTCATGCCTGGCGCCGACCGCCCCGCTGCTGTTTTTCCCGCCGCCGCCTGCAAAGTGCGTAGTAGCGCCAGGGTATCTGGACGCTCGCTCGCCTCGAAGAGCCGCTCGTAAAGCTCGGCGGTGGCAACCTTGTCGCTGACGCCTGCTTTACAGGTCTTGAGTTCCGAGAAGCGAGTGCTGCGTTGCTGGCTCGATACTTTCGATCCCTTCGAAATCGGTCGAGCGATAGCCTAAGCTAGAATCTTGATCACGGGTGTCCACTATCGAGTGTCAGCAGGCTAACGTCCGCTGCATATCATGAGCCAATGAGTTGTTATCCTGCCAATGACAAAAGGCGTGCGCGAGATACTTGCCTCGGTAAAATCCCTTCTGGGTGGCACTGCAGGCTTCATGGTCGGCAACAGTCTGCTTGGTGTTGTCCTCCCGCTTCGCATGGAGGCTGCAGGCTACCCGGTGGCGTTGACCGGGGCAATCATGGCGACCTACAACCTCGGTTTAGCGCTCGGGGGGCTATATGGAAAACGCGTCATCTTTCGGATCGGACATATCCGTGCCTTCGCTGTTTTCGCGGCGTTAACGGCTGCAATCACACTGGCTTATGTGGCCTTTTTCCATCCGGCGACATGGCTGATTTTCCGGCTTATCAACGGCTTCTGCATTGCCGGCATGACTGCCACGATCGAAAGCTGGCTGAACACCAAAAGCAGTAACGAAACGCGCGGGCGCGTCCTCGGTTCTTACATGCTGACCTTCTACGTTGCCATCGCGTCGGGGCAAGTGCTGGTTAACCTCACTGACGTCAGTGCTCCCGATCTCTTCATGCTGGCTGCCGCGCTGGTCGTGCTTTCGCTGGTCCCGGTCGCGATGACGCGTCTGGGTGAACCCAATATCAGCGATAGCCGCGCGCTTAACGTCGTGGCCCTCTATTCCGCGTCCCCAGTCGGCGTGGTCGGCGCTGGCGTCGCGGGTCTGATGGTCGGTTCCTTCTACGCCATGGGCGTCGTTTTCGCGATCAAGATTGGACTGAACGTGTCCGAAGTCGCCCTGTTCATGAGCATCGTCGTGCTCGGCGGCCTGGCCTTCCAACTCCCCATGGGCGTGCTGGCGGATCGCCATGACCGGCGCATTGTCATGTCCGGCGCCTTGATGGCTGTCGGCCTCACCTGGGGGACGCTGGCCAGCTTCGTCGTCTCTGGGCTGCCATTTGTTGCCCTGCTGATCATCGCATTCGCGTTCGGAGGAGCAATGAACAGCGTCTATCCGCTCTGCGTAGCGCAGACCTTCGACCGCTTGGCGCGCAAGTACTATATTGCGGCCGCAGGGCGCTTGCTGATGGTCTACTCCATCGGCGCGACGATCGGCCCGCTGATGGCCTCGGGACTCATGTCGATCTACGGCCCCACCAGCTTCTTCCTCTTCGAGGCGATAATCGCGGTACTCTATGCGGTGTTTGTTCTAGTCCGCGTCGTGCAGCGGCCATCGCTGCCTGAGGATAAGCGGGAAAAATATGTTTCACTGCCAGATATATCGCCGATCGCAATGGCTCTCGATCCACGCACTGACCCTGATAGTCAGACGGAGGCGAACGAGATTAACGATGAGCACACGGCCGCCGGATAGCTTGGGAGCGGCAGTCGGAAAGCGCCCGCTAGGGCCGGCGCGGAGGCTTTTGGCCGTAATCAAGAAACGTATCTCTTAGCAGAAGGAACCATCATGCTTGACACTGTACTGATCACCGGTGCCAACCGCGGCGTCGGCCTCGCCTTGGCCCGCCACTACCGCAAGGCCGGCTGGGAAGTGATTGGCATCTGCCGCGCTAGCGGCGATGACACCGCCGAGCTCAGGCAAGTGGCCTCTTGGACCATTGAGGCCATCGACGTGACCCGCGCCGAGGATGTCGCCCGTCTGGCCGTCGAGCTGGAAGGGCAGGACGTCGCCCTGCTGATCAACAACGCCGGCCTGCTCAAGGACGAACGCCTGGGCGAGCTGGATTTTGGCTCGATCCAGGCCCAAATGGAGGTCAACGCCTATGCGCCGCTGCGTGTAACCGAGGCGCTGCTCGGCAACCTGGTCGAAGGCAGCAAGGTGGCTAATATCACTAGCCGCATGGGCTCCATCGCCGACAACGACTCTGGTGGGCGCTATGGCTACCGTGCTTCCAAAGCGGCGCTCAACGCCTTCGGCAAGTCTTTGGCCGTGGACCTGGCGCCCCGTGGCATAGCAGTGATTCAATTACATCCCGGCTATGTGCAGACACGCATGGTCAACTTCGGTGGCCTGATCACTCCAGAGGAAGCCGCCGCGGGCATCGCTGCACGCATCGAAGCGTTGACCCTAGAGTCCACTGGCAGCTTTTGGCACAGTAACGGCGAGGAACTGCCCTGGTAAAGTACCGGCGGTCGATCCACTCCGCCAGGTCTCGCCCTGGACGTAACGCTCACCAGTAGTCCAGTAGCTTCCAACAGAGGCGCCAACTACCACCCAGATCGACCAAGCTCACCACAAACGCTCATCGCCTGCGCCGCTGCCTTTTACATGGAACGCCAAGGCCGGTGGATCATCGCCAGCCCGACTGGCCGCTCACTCCCACTCGATAGTCGCCGGGGGCTTGCTGCTCACGTCGTAGGTCACCCGCGAGACGTCGGGCAGCTCGTTGATGATGCGGTTGGAGACCTTCTCCAGCAGCTCATAGGGCAGGTGTGCCCAGCGGGCGGTCATGAAGTCGATGGTTTCCACGGCGCGCAGGGCGATCACCCACTCGTAGCGGCGGCCGTCGCCGACCACGCCGACGGACTTTACCGGCAGAAACACCGCAAAGGCCTGGCTGGTCTTGTCGTACCAGCCCGACGCGCGCAGCTCGTCGATGAAGATGGCGTCGGCGTCGCGCAGGATCTCGGCGTACTCCTTCTTTACCTCGCCCAGAATGCGCACGCCCAGTCCCGGCCCCGGGAAGGGGTGGCGGTAGACCATGTCGTAGGGCAGGCCGAGCTCCAGGCCGAGCCTGCGCACCTCGTCCTTGAATAGCTCGCGCAGCGGCTCGACCAGCTTGAGCTTCATGGTCTCGGGCAGCCCACCCACGTTGTGGTGCGACTTGATCATCTGGGCCTTGCCGGTCTTGGCGGCGGCGGACTCGATGACGTCGGGGTAGATGGTGCCCTGGGCGAGGAACTCGACGCCGTCGATCTTGGCGGCCTCGGCGTCGAACACGTCAATGAAGGTGTTGCCGATCAGCTTGCGCTTGGCTTCGGGGTCGGCCTCGCCGGCCAGCCGCGACAGGAACTGCTCCTCCGCATCCACGCGAATGACCCGCACGCCCTTGTGGTTGGCGAAGGTTTCCATCACCTGGTCGCCTTCGTGCTTGCGCAGCAGGCCGTTGTCGACGAACACGCAGGTCAGCTGATCGCCGATGGCCCTGTGCAAAAGCGCCGCCACCACCGAGGAGTCCACCCCGCCGGAGAGGCCCAGCAGCACGCGGCTGTCGCCCACCTGCTCGCGCACCCGGGCAATCTGGTCTTCGATGATCTGAGCCGGCGTCCAGTTACGCTGGCTTTCGCAGATGTTCAGCACGAAGTGCTCGAGAATGCGCTGGCCCTGCAGGGTGTGGGTCACTTCGGGATGGAACTGCACGCCATACAAGCGCTTTTCTTCCCAGCTCATGGCCGCGATCGGGCAGCTCGGCGTGGAGGCCGTCACGCTGAAACCCTCGGGCAGCCGGGCCACCTTGTCGCCGTGGCTCATCCAGACGTCGAGCAGGCGCTTGCCGCTGTCGGGGTCGATGTGGTCGGAGATACCGTTGAACAGGGCAGTCTCGGCGTCCAGCTGAACCTGCGCGTAGCCGAACTCACGCTGATGGGAGCCTTCCACGGCGCCGCCCAGCTGCTCGGCCATGGCCTGCATGCCGTAGCAGATGCCCAGCACCGGCAGGTTCAGCTCGAACACGCAGGCCGGCACGCGCGGTGAGCCAAGCTCGATGACCGACTCCGGTCCACCGGCCAGAATGATGCCGCTGGGGTTGTATTGGCGAATCTCATTCTCGCTGATATCGAAGGCGCGAATCTCGGAGAACACTCCGATCTCGCGCACGCGGCGCGCGATCAGCTGGGTGTACTGCGAGCCGAAGTCGAGAATCAGGATCCTGTGGGCGTGAATATCGGTCATCTCTGCTCCTCAGCTCGACCGGTAGTTGGGCGCTTCTTTGGTGATCTGCACGTCGTGCACGTGGGACTCGCTGAAGCCGGCGCCGGTGATCTGCACGAACTCTGGCTTGGTGCGCATCTCTTCGATGTCGGTGCAGCCGGTATAGCCCATGGCGGCGCGCAGGCCGCCCATCAGCTGATGGACGATGGCGTTCATCATGCCCTTGTAGGGCACGCGGCCTTCGATGCCCTCCGGCACCAGCTTTTCGACGCTGGCATTCTGGTCCTGGAAGTAGCGGTCGCTGGAGCCCTGACTCTGCGACATGGCGCCCATGGAGCCCATGCCGCGATAAGCCTTGTAGGTGCGGCCCTGGTACAGCTCGACCTCACCCGGCGCCTCTTCGGTGCCGGCCAGCAGGCCGCCGACCATGACGCAGCTGGCGCCGGCCGCCACGGCCTTGGCCAGATCGCCCGAGAAGCGCACGCCGCCATCGGCGATCAGCGGGATGTCGTAGGGCTTGAGCGCCTCGGCCACGTTGGACACCGCGGTGATCTGCGGCACGCCGACCCCGGCGATGATGCGCGTGGTGCAGATCGAGCCGGGGCCGATGCCCACCTTGACGGCGTCGGCGCCGGCCTCG
>DATHXP010000471.1:0-21724 GCA_035459605.1 Halomonas sp.
TCCGGGCAGCTCTCCAGCGAGCACCAGTGGATTACCGCCACCATGCGCAGCCTGTCGCTGGCCGCCCGCGGCGGCTACGTCACCCAGGCGGTGGCCGACCTGCGCAAGGTGGCCTGGGACAAGGGCCTGGTGCGCTGCGGCATGAACCGCTTCGGCAAGCCGGTGTTCCACGACTCCGAAGTGGCCGCTATCGCCTGGTCGATCCAGCAGATTCTCTATCGTCGCGGCTTTCTCGACGAGGACGGCCTGCAGGTGCCGGTGGAAGAGCTGGTGGGGCGCTACTCCCAGCGCCTGGCCAACGGCAGCGCCTGGCAGCCGCCTTCGGCGGAGGAGATCGAGCGCGCTGAGCAGCAGGCTCAGACCAGCGGTGGTAACCCCACCGTGGTGGGCCACTGCCCGGAGTGCAACGGCGAGCTGATCATGATGGACGGCTGCCCAACCTGCTATGCCGGCTGCGGCTGGTCCAAGTGCGGCTGAAAAAAGCGTAGCAAAAGTAGTGTGATCAAACGCCGGGAGCCGACCGTCAGTTGCATGAAGCACATCGCCCCGGTCCACTAGCGTGGACCGGGGCGATGTGTCGTGCTTAGAAGGCAAGCGTCTGGCTTACGAAACTAGAGCTTCCTTGCGCTCTCTGGGCTGTGTCGCCGTCTCCTTGTCCTCCTTGAGAGTCGGGCGCAGCAGCAGCATGGCAATGGCGATGACCAGCAGCACCGAGGCCTCGTGAACCAGCATGCCGATGGCCATGGTCACGCCGCTGAAGAGCACGCCGAACAGCAGCAGGGCGACCGTCAGCAGCGCGATGGCGATGTTGAGGCGCATGGTCTTTACCGTCCGCTTGGCCAGGTTGAGGGCATAGGGCAGGCGGGGCAGCCGGTCGGCCATCAGGGCGATATCCGCGGTTTCGATGGCTGCCGGTGAGCCGGCGGCTCCCATGGCAATCCCGATGTCGGCCTGGGCGAGGGCGGGGGTATCGTTGACGCCGTCGCCGACCATGGCCACGGTGTGACCCTGGCTCTGCAGCTCCTTGACGATAACCAGCTTGTCTTCGGGCATCAGCTCGGCGTGCACTTCATCGATGCCGAGGTCAGCTGCGATGTTCTCGGCGACACGCTTGGCGTCCCCGGTGGCCATGATGACCTTGATGCCATTGTCGTGCAGCGCCTCGACCGCCCGGTAGGCAGTGTCGCGAATGGTATCCGCCACGGCCACGATACCGACGGCGCGACCGTCGACGCCGACGTACATGGCGGTCTTGCCGGCGGCGTTGAGCTCCAGGGTGCGCGTGCTGTCCGGGGTCTGATCGAGCAGGTCGGCGGTGCCGACCGCGACGGTGCGTCCATCAATATTGGCGCGAATTCCCTTGCCGGTAACCGGCTCTGCCTTGTCGACCATCTCGACGGCCAGCTTGCGCTGTTCGGCGCCGCGGATGATCGCTTCCGCCAGAGGATGTTCGGAGGCGGTCTCGGCCCTGGCGGCCAGAGCAAGTACCTGATCTTCGCTGTAGGCGTCATCCAGTACGACCACATCGGTCAGCACCGGCCTGCCGTAGGTCAGGGTGCCGGTCTTGTCCACCACCACGGCGCTGACGCGGGCCGAGGTTTCGAGATATTCGCCGCCCTTGATCAGGACGCCGTCCCTGGCCGCGCGGCCGATGCCCGCCACAATGGAGACCGGGATGGAGATCACCATGGCGCCCGGGCAGCCGATGACCAGCAGGGTCAGGGCCAGCTCCACGTTGCGGGTGATCAGGCCGATCGCCAGCGCGCTAAGCATGACGCCTGGGGTGTAGTACTTGGAGAATTTCTCCATGAAGGTCTGGGTTTTGGCCTTGTCATCCTGGGCGTCCTCGACGCGGTGGATGATCTTGGCCAGGGCGGTGTCCGATCCGATACCAACCGCCTTGACGCGCAGCACGCCCGATCTCAGCCAGGTGCCGGCGAAGACCTCTTCGCCTTCGGCCTTCTCGGCGGGAACGGACTCACCGGTGATGGTGGCCTCATCCACGCCGCCGTGGCCGGCGACCACCGTGCCATCGACGGGAACCTGTTCACCGTTCCTGATCAGCACGATGTCGCCGGGCACAAGTTCCCATACTTCGACGACCTCCGCTTCCCCGTCGCGCAGCACGGTGGCCGTCTCGGGAGCGGCGTCCACCAGGTCCGACAGGGCCTGGCGGGTCTTGTTCAGGGTGGCCCTCTCCAGGGCGCCGCCGAAGGCGAAGAGGAAGGTGACCGCGGCCGATTCCCAGTAGTTGCTGATAAACAGCGCGCCGACGGCGGCGACGGTGACCAGCAGGTCGATGGAGACCATCTTGACCCGCAGCGCCTGAACGGCGGAGATGGCGATCTGGTAGCCGGCCACCACGGCCGCGGCGATCATCAGGGCGTCCGAGCCGGTGATCCAGGAGGCGATGATCAACAGCCCCGAGACGAGGACTACACCCCAGTTTTTCCAGCGTGTCATAGGAGAATCCTCCAGATTCCAAGTGGGTTACGGATCGCGCCGGGAGGGCGCGATCCGCAGAGGGGTGCTCTGCATCATGATGCAGGGCTTCGTGGCGCAGGTCCGCTGCGTCAGATGGCCGAGGGCTTGACGGTAAAGCCGACCTCGGCGATGGCGTCGACAAGGTTGCGCACCGAGGCTTTTTCCGGGTCGTGGCTGACGATCACCCGGCCAGAGGCGAATTTCACCTCGGCGGATTCGACGCCGTCGAGCCCCTTGAGTCTGGTCTCGATCTTCTCGACGCAGCTGGGGCAGGAGAACTCGCTGGATCGCAGGGTGGTGCTCTTGAGGGAAGCTGAGCCACTCATTGTCGTTAACTCCTTATAGCAGTGATTTTTTCAGTGATCATGGGAGCCGCTGTTGCCGGCGATCACGTTGTGGACATCCTCGAGGTAGTGCACGTAGTGTACATAGTTTTCGACGAACTCCCGGCCTTTATCGGGGCTTTCACTCGCCTGCTGCTTGGCCGCCAGGGTGGCTTCGAAGGCCGAACGGGCCTCCTGTTCGAACTTGTCGACCACGCGCGCCAGGAAGGCATCGATCTCGCCTTCTTCCAGCGCCGTGTCGGCCGCTTGAACGGCAGGGTCGATCTCGCCCGCCGGCTTGACGCCGGTGAAGGGAGCGCCTTCGTAGGCGCGGTGAATCGCTACCAGGGTCGCGAAGAATTGCTGATCGGCCAGCTCCTGGGCGTCGTCGCCAAGCTTTCTCACCTCGAGAGTCTTGTCGAAGGCGCTGGTCAACGCCGCCTCGTCCGCGGCCGGCACCCATTTCAGCAGCGGGGAGATATCGCCGGAACTCAGCGCCGTTTGTGCTTGGGTGATTACCGGACCGTCCATGGCGTCGCAGTGAGCGAAGGCTGGGGTGGCCAGCGCCAGGGTCAGGGCAGAAGTGGTTGCGATCGCCAGCAGGCGCTTGCGAAACATTGCGGTCATGGTGCTGTGCTCCTTGTAGTGTGGAAAGAACAGTCGCTGTGCTGCTTGACTGTGCCTCCATGATAGGCAGCCGCGGTGACCGGGTCGTTCTTTAGCGCGCCCTCGAACGCTTTCCATACTACCATTAAAGTCTTTTTAAATCAATAAGATACTGGTTCTCTTCCGGTTTTCTGAAAGTCGAACCCTAGCCCTGGGCACGATAGGCGCTGGGCGTCATGCCGGTGGCCTTCTTGAAGGCCGTATTGAAGACCGACTTGGAGTTGAAGCCTGAGTCATACATCACCTGCAGAATGGTGGTGCCTGCCTCGACGGCTTTCAGCTGCCGACGGGCTTCGGCGATGCGGTAGTCGCTGACGAGTTCAAAGAAGTTCTTCTCGAGCCCCTGGTTGATGGCCTGTGACAGCTCGCGGGTGGGTGCGCCAAGCTGCCGGGCCAGCTGCTCCACCGTCAGGTTGGCATCCAGATAGGGCTTGGCCTCGGCCATGTGAATCTCAAGCCGCCGGAGCAGGGCGCTATCCACCTCCCTCTCTGGCGCACCCTGGTGGTCGTCGCCCCGGGCGAGGCGTGCCTCTTCGGCGCTCAGCCCCGAGAAGATGGCGGGCTGGCGCAGGGCGTGGATCAGCAGGTAGTTGATAAACAGAAAGCCGGTGACGCCGCCGATAGCGGAGACCCACCCGGTGCTGGCATCGCTCTTGAAGACATGGGCGGAGAGGCAGTAGAGCAGGCTGAGCGTCCACACAAAGGCATAGCCGATCAGCAGCGTGCGCAGCCAGGCCAGCTGTTTGCTCTCCAGGTTGGAAAAGAGCTGGCGTACCGTGGTGCCGAAGCGGTTGATGGCGCGAACGGTGGCCCACAGGTAGCCCAGGAAGACCAGGTGGATCGCGGCGGCCAGCAGGGGGGAGGTGAGCACGCCGGGGTGATCGCGGCTCAGCAGGATCTGCAGCTTGATCTCCGCAGGCTGCAGGTAGTATTTCACCAGGAAAATCGCCGATACCGTCAAGAACAGCAGAGCATGTACGGCGTGCCTGGGCGCCAGGCGGAAGTCGCGGTACATCAGTGAATTGGCATAGAGATAGAGCAGGCTCGCCTGCAGCAGGCCGACCAGCGTGCCCAGGTAGGCCAGGTTCGGGTGCTGAAGGGCCAGTCCGGTCGAGTAGAGGAAGACTTCGCTCAGGCCGGCGGCAAAAGTCAGGACGCTGGCCGCCAGCAGTCGATTGCTGATTAGCCGGAACGTTTCGGGCAGCAGCAGGAAGACAGCCAGGCCCAGCGACTGGATGATGCTGGTGGCCAAGAGCAGGTCAGCCAGTGTCAGGTACATGACGGTATCTCGTTTTTGGCTTGCCGCGTCAGCCGCGCAGCTCGATCTGCTCGAAGTGCGGCCTGAGGCGTCGCACCAGGGTTTTCAGCGCCTCACGCGGCGGTGCGTCGGCGACCGGCTGATTATAGTCGGGATTGCGGCAGTCGGTCGTGCGCGCCAGCTGCACGGCGTAGCGGCGCACGCCGCAGTCGGCCAGCGTCAGGGCCAGACGCTCCAGGGCGGCGAGATCGAAGTCCTTCCAGTGCACCGTGGTACGGCACTCGTAGGGGGTGTGGCCCTCCAGCAGCAGCGACAGGCTGCGCGCGTGGCGCTGCCACACCTGCGTTCGGCCGACGATACGGTCGAAGTCGCGACCGCGCCCCTTGGTGTCGAGCGCCACCCAGTCGAGCAGCGGCAGCAGCTGCTCCAGGCGCTCGGGATAGGGCCCGGCGGTGTGCAGCCCCACGGCGAGACCGAGCTCCCGACACGCCGCAGCGGCCGCGAACAGGTCCGGGTGCAGCGTCGGCTCGCCGCCGCTGAATACCACGGCGCTGATCTCGCCGCGCCGGGCGTCGAGGAAGGCCCGGATCGCCTCCCATTCGCCGGCCTCGGCGCGTCGCGCCTCCGCCATGGGGCCGCTGTCGCAGTAGCCGCAGGCCAGCGGGCAGCCCTGCAGAAAGACCACCGCCGCCCGGTGGCCGGGGAAGGCCGTGGCGCTGTCGGCGGTCAGGCCGGCTATCGGCAGGCGCGGTGCGGCGAGGCGTCGTGCAGGATGAGCCATCTTGTTGAGTGACATGCTTCCTCACCTCCCCACCCCGAGGCATCCGAGCAGTTGGCCCCGGGCCTGAACTGGCCCAAGGCCAAATGCTGCTGATCAGGGCGCCGGTTCGTGGCTGCTGTCCATCCCCGGCCTGCCGTACCAGTAGCCGTCGCAGACGGCGGCATCGACCAGCGCCAGCGGGTCGCGGGCGGGCAGCTCGCCACGCCGTGCCGCGTCAAAGGCCGCCACCACCTCGGCCATGCCTTCGGCGCGCGGGCTGAGGCGCGCGGCGCCCACGCTCATGTCGCGCATGGCGGCGACTTCATGGCGCAGATCCTGGCAGGCGCCCGAGAGCGTCTGGATGCCGTTGAGGATGAACACCTCGCGCGAGGAGTCCTGGGAGCGCAGCGTGAGCCCCTCCGGATACTCCTGGCACACGAACTGGCAGCGGTCCTTGGGCTTCTGGTGGCGGCGCGCGGTGAAGCAGCGCGACGACCAGGCCAGCGGCAGGTGGCCGTAGGCAAACACTTCGCAGGGCTGGTCGAGCCCTTGGGCGCGGCAGTCGGTAAGCAGCCGGGCCAGATCGTCGCGCGACATCTCCACCGGGGCCTGCCAGCGCTGCATGCCGCTGCGGGCCAGCACCTCAAGCGTCGCCGGGTTGTAGACGTTGAGCGCGGCGCCGGCCATGAACGGCAGGCCGCTGGCCGACAGGCGCTGGAGGGCGCTCTGATCGTTGGCCTCGACCAGAAACTCGCCGTTGTCGCACAGCCTGCGCAGGTCGCGCAGGTCGGCCTCGGACTCGATCAGGGTCTGGCTGGCCAGCACCACCTGCTTGCCGCTCTGGGCCAGCTCGCGGCCGATGCCGAGCCAGTCGTCCAGCTTCATGTCGCGGCGCCGCGAGCAGACGGATTCGCCCAGGGTGACGGTTTCCACCGGCCAGTCGGCGACTTCGCGATAGAAGTCGGCGTAGCGCTCGCGGGTCCAGTAGAACAGCACCGGACCCAGCGACAGCCGCAGGGTATCGGACGTTGGCATGTGTCGCTCCTATTTCCAGCGGCGCTCGTAGGCGCCCAGAGTAGTGGTGGCGCCTTCGGAAAGCTCGCCGAGGCCGGCCATCCAGGCGGGGTCGGCGCGGAAGCGCTGCGGCGCCTGCTCGACGCGGTCCAGCGCCTGGCGCCAGATGCCGGCGACCTTCGACACGTAGGCGGGGCTGCGCTGGCGGCCTTCGATCTTCACCGCGCTGATGCCCAGCTCCTTGAGTTCCGGCAGCAGCTCCAGGGTGTTGAGGCTGGTGGGCTCCTCGATGGCGTGGTAGGTCTCGCCGTCGACCTCGAAGCGCCCCTTGCACAGCGTCGGATAGCCGGCCCGCTCGCCTTCGGCGTAGCGGTCGATCAGCACGCCGTTCAAGCGCGACTCGAGGCCCTGGGGCGTTTCTTCCCAGCGCACGTGGGCCGCCGGCGAGCACACGCCGCGGGTGTTGGGCGACTCGCCGGTCAGGTAGGACGACAGATAGCAGCGCCCCTCGGCCATGATGCACAGGCTGCCGAAGGCGAACACTTCAAGCTCCACCGGGCTCTGCTTGGCCAGATCGCGCACCTGGGTTATGGACAGCACCCGCGGCAGCACCGCGCGCTTGATGCCGAACTGCTCGTGGTAGAAGCGCAGCGCCTCATGGCTGGTGGCCGAGCCCTGCACCGAGAGATGGCGCGCCAGATCCGGATGGCGGCGGGCAGCGTAGTCGAGCAGGCCCATGTCGGCCAGAATCAGCGCGTCGACGCCGAGCTCGGCGGCCTGGTCCACGGCGCGGGTCCACATCCCCCAGCCGTCGGGCTGCGGATAGGTGTTGATGGCGCAGAATACCCGCTTGCCGCGGGCGTGGGCGTAGTCGATACCTTCCCGGGCGCGCTTGTCGGTGAAGTTGAGGCCCGCGAACTGGCGGGCGTTGGTGGTGTTCTGGAAGCCGAAGTAGACGGCATCGGCCCCTTCATCCACGGCGCGTTTCAGCGCCGGCAGGTTGCCGGCCGGGCAGACGAGCTCCATGGCAAGACTCCTCTCGATGAGAATCCAACCATGCTAGTCGACTATTCGTGCCGATCGTTTGACGCGGGTCATGGCAAGGCGTGATGTCGGCTATTCAAGGCCGGAAGGGTCGGCGCCGGTTTATTTTGCATAGCACAGCGCCTTCATTCGCTGCGTGTAGCTCACCAGGTTGGTCAGGCTGTGAGCGTGCGCCTGGAGAGGGTTGCCATGGGGCTGGTCGATGATATTGGCCAGCAAGGCATAGAGGCTCATATCGAGCGTGCGTGGCGTCTCGCCCAGAAAAAAGGATCTGTCTCCCAGCAGGCCCGACAGGGCATCCAGCACCGCTATGCCCTGGGCGTAGGCGGCGGACGGGTCGGCGGGAGTCAGGCCGCGTCTTCGCATGCGGCGCAGCAGCGTGCGGCGAATCGCGAACAGCCCCGGACCGCGCATCGCCTTCGGTAAATAGGGCGTCAGGTCCGGCTTGAAGACGCGCCAGCCGGCGGGATCCCCCCAGCGCATGTAGGTGACCTGCCAATACAAGCGCTCTTCTACCAGCTCTCGTGCGAAGAAAGCCGTCGCCCGCTGCGTCTCGTCGAGATCGGCATCGATATGGGCTGGCTGGCGAGCCTCGAAGTGCTCGATGATGGCCTGGGAGTCGGTGATGACTTGCTCGCCGTCGACGACGAACGGAATCTGCCCCGAGGGCGATTGACGCGGGCCGCTTGGTACCGAACGAAAGGGGATGTCGCGGTAGCGCAGGTAGGTTTCCACCTTCATGCAGAAGGGACTGGCGTTGGGCAGCCCCCAGAAGGGGCGCAGCTGGTGCAGCTCGATCATGGGCTTCTCGAATGTTGCATCCGCCGCCTAGCGGATTGAGCGCGGCGGCGGACTCAGGGCAATTGTCAATGAGGCGATCCGGACTCGTTGCTGGAGCTGCGCTTGCAGGTGCTGATGCCCAGCAGCCGATAGGCGGGGCAGAAGCGAAACAGCCCGGTGACCAGGGGAACGACGCCGATCCATCCCCACCAGCCGATGACGTTCGTTATCGCCAGGGCGATCAGGATCAGTCCGACGATGATGCGCAGTCCACGCTCGATGCTGCCGACATTGGGTTTCATGCAAAATCTCCTTCAAATGTTGGGTCGCGAGCACAGGCTCCGACCGGCAACGCTGCTGTTCGAACACCGAACGCACAGCGGTGTTCTTGACATCTAGAGTACATACAATATATATAAAAATAAAATGTATTGTTCATTTATGGTGTCCATGCCCGGTTAATATAAGGCGATGGTGAATCGCAGCGATCTGCCGATTGTGGTGAAAAAGTGATCGAAACTGTGCCGGCGGAGCGATTCTGACGCGGCGGCGCAGCACACAGGAGAGCAGCATGTGCGAACTCTTCGCGATGTCGAGCGGCTCGCCGACGAACGTGCACTATTCGCTCGAGGAGTTTTCCAGGCGCGGCGGACTCGCCGGATCGAACAAGGACGGCTGGGGAATCGCCTATTACCTGGACGGCGATGTGCGTCTTGTCAAGGAGGCCGAGCCGGCCAGCGACAGCGCCTGCATACGCTTTCTGCAGGATCGGCCTTTCTCGAGCGCGCTGGTCGTCAGCCATATCCGAAGGGCGACCCGGGGCGCTCGCACGCATCCAAACTGCCAGCCGTTCATGCGCGAGCTGGGCGGGGCGATGCACGTATTCGCCCACAACGGCGATCTCGACTGGGCCCGGCTGACCGCGCACCTGCCGCTCGGCGCGTATCACCCCGTCGGTGAGACCGATTCCGAATATGCGTTCTGTGCGCTGCTCGAGCGCCTGCGTGCGCTTTGGCTGGCGACCGATGGCGTACCGGCACTTGAAGAGCGGTTTGCCACGGTGTCGAGCTTTGCCGCGGCGATTCGTGAGTTCGGACCGGCCAACTTCCTCTATACCGACGGCGATGCCCTGTTCGCGCACGGCCACAGGCGCATGCAGGGGGAGGCCGGCATCCGGCCGCCGGGCCTGCACGTGCTGCATAGGCGCTGTGCGCATTCGGAGGCGGCGCTCGACGCCCCGGGGCTAACCATCGAGTCCCCAGACGATGCGCTGCGCGTCGTTATATTTGCCAGTGTTCCGCTGACGTCGGACCCCGGCTGGCAAGCGCTCGGCGAAGGCGAGCTGCTCGTCGTGAGGCATGGCAGGAGCTTGGACAGTTCCCGAATATCAGGCGCCCGATTGACGACCCGCCCGTAGCGTACCGGGACTGGCTGATTGATTTTGGTGATAGCGGTTACACCGCTCGGTACCGCTTGGACGGTGATGCGGCGGCGGTGCCGGCCCATCCGTCATCAGGGATCAGATGCAGTTGCGCCGCGCCAGCACGTAGTAGAGCAGCGGCACCACCAGGATGGTCAGCAGGGTGGACATGGCCAGCCCGAAGATCAGCGAGATCGCCAGGCCGTTGAAGATCGGGTCGCTGAGGATGAAGGCGGCGCCGACCATGGCCGAGATCGCGGTCAGCGCGATGGGCTTGATGCGCACCGCGCCGGCCAGCACCACCGCCTCGTCCAGCGCCACGCCTTCGTCGAGCAGCTGCTTGATGAACACCACCAGCAGGATGGAGTTGCGTACGATGATCCCGGCCAGCGCGATCATGCCGATCATGCTGGTGGCGGTGAACTCCCGGCCGAGCAGGGCGTGGCCCGGCATGATACCGATCAGGGTCAGCGGGATCGGTGCCATGATCACCAGCGGCAGCAGGTAGGAGCGGAACTGGGCGACCAGCAGCAGGAAGATCATGAATATGCCCACGCTGTAGGCCGCCCCCATGTCGCGGAAGGTCTCATAGGTGATCTGCCACTCGCCATCCCACTTGAGCGCGCCAAGCTCCGCCAGGGGAGGCTGGCGGATAAAGTACTGCGCGGGGCTGTCTGGCTCGGCGTTGAGCTCGCTCACCAGCGCGAACATGCCGTAGAGCGGCGAATCTATCTGGCCGGCCATGTCGGCGGTGACGTAGGTCACCGGCAGCAGATCCTTGTGATAGCGCGCCCCCTGCCACGGCGCGTCGTGAAACTCGGCGATGCTCGCCAGCGGGATCGGTTCACCGTCGCGACTGCGTATCGCCAGCGACAGCAGCGCCGCCTGCTGGGCCCTGTCGCCTTCGTTCAGAATGACGCGGATGGGCACCGCGTACTTGGCGTTCTCGTCGTGCAGATAGCCGAGGTTGCGCTCCCCCAGGGCGATCTGGATCGCCTCCACCACCTGCGCCTGGGAAACGCCGAGGCGTGCCGCCCGGGCCCGATCCACCACCAGGTCCCACTGGCGGGTGGGCGCGGTCAGGGTGGTGTCGATATCCACCAGCCCCTCGACCCGGGCCATGCGCGCGGCCAGGTCCCGGGCAAGTTCGGCGCGGCGGCGATGATCCACGCCGTAGACCTCCGCCACCAGCGGCGAGAGCACCGGCGGTCCCGGGGGCACCTCGACAACCTTCACTGCCGCGTCGAAGCGCTGGCCGATGGCCTGCAGCGCCGGGCGGATGGCCGTGGCAATCGCGTGGGACTGGCGCTCGCGCCGAGCTTCGTCGGCCAGATTGATCTGGATATCGCCCTGGTAGGGGTCGCTGCGCAGGTAGTACTGGCGCACCAGGCCGTTGAAGTTCATCGGCGAAGCGGTGCCGGCGTAGGCCTGCCAGTTGGCGACCTCGTCGACCGTCTCCAGGTACTCGCCCATGGCCAGCAGCACCTGCTGGGTGCGCTCCATGGGCGTGTGCTCGGGCATGTCGACGACGATCTGCAGCTCGGACTTGTTGTCGAAGGGCAGCATCTTGAGAATCACCGCTTGGAACACCGGCAGCGCGCTAGCCAGCAGCGTCAGGCCGATCACGCCCAGGGCGAGCAGGCGCCGGCGCCAGCGGTGCGCGCCGAGAAAGGGCCCGAGCAGCCGACCGAACCAGCGTCGGGTCGTGGGGTTGACGCCATCGGCGGAGCTGGTCGCCTGCTCCTCGGCCTGGGCGGCCACGCCCTGCTGATGGGCGAGCAGGCGCAGCGCCAGCCAGGGCGCCACCACGAAGGCGACAATCTGGGAGAACACCATGCCGGCGGAGGCGTTGATGGGAATGGGGCTCATGTAGGGGCCCATCAAACCGGTAACGAAGGCCATGGGCAGCAGCGCCGCCATGATGGTCAGGCTCGCCATGATGGTCGGCGTGCCCACTTCATCGACCGCCACCGGGATGATCTCCTTGACCAGATGGCGGCTGTTGCGGATGCGGCGGTTGATGTTTTCGGTGATGACGATGGCGTCGTCGACCAGGATGCCGATGGAAAATATCAGCGCGAACAGCGACACCCGATTGAGCGTGAATCCCCAGGCCCAGGAGAACACCAGCGTCAAAAGCAGCGTGACCAGCACCGCCGCGCCGACGATCAGCGCCTGGCGCCAGCCCATGGCGACGAGCACCAGCGCCACCACGCCCAGCGTCGCCGAAATCAGGTCCGTGATCAGCTTACGCGCCTTCGCCGAGGCCGTCTCGCCGTAGTCGCGGCTGACCACCACTTCGATGCCTTCCGGCAGCGCCCGGTTGCGCAGGCTTTCCAGGCGCGCCTCGATGGCGGTGGTGATGTCGATGGCGTTCTCGCCCGGCTTCTTGGCGATGGCCAGGGTCACGGCGGGATAGAGCTCGCCGGCGACGCCGGGTCGCGCGTCGCTGGCCGCCGGGCCGAAGCCCATCAGCACGCTGCGGTCCGGAACGCTGTCGCCGCGTCTGATCTCGGCCACGTCCTCGAGAAACACCGCCGCCCCTTTATGCATGCCGACCACCAGCCGGCGCAGGGTCTGGACATCGGCGAGCAGCGCGCCCGCCTTGAGGGGAATCGACACACCGTCCCGGGTGATGCGGCTTTCCTGGCCGCTGGCGTTGGCGGCCCGCAGCGCGTTCTCGATGTCCGCGAGGGTGAGGCCGAAGCCCTTGAGCAGCGCGGGGTCGAAGCGCACCTCGACCCGATCCGGCGTGCCGCCCACGGTGTAGATGTCGCGGGTGCCCGGCACGCGCTTGAGCGCCACCTCCAGGGTGTGGGCGAGCCGAGTCAGCTCCGCGCCGGTGCGCCGCCCGCTCGGGTCATACAGGGTGAGCGTCATGATGGGCACGTCGTCGATGCCCTGGGGCTTGACCAGCGGCTGGCTGGCGCCGAGGTCCGCCGGCAGCCAGTCCTGGTTGGAGTAGACCTGGTTATACAGCCGCACCAGCGCCTCCTGGCGGGGGAGTCCCACCTCGAACTCCACGGTGACCACCGCCTGGCCCTGGCGCGACACCGAATAGACGTGCTTGATGCCGTCGATCTCGCTCATCACCTGTTCGGCGGGGATGGCGATCAGGCTCTCCACCTCGGCGACGCTGGCGCCGGGCAGGCCGATGAAGATATCCGCCATGGTGACGTCGATCTGCGGCTCTTCCTCCTTGGGCGTGATCACCACGGCGAGGATGCCCAGCAGGATCGCCATCAGCGCCAGCAGGGGCGTCAGCTGGGAGTTCTGGAAGACGCGGGCGATGACGCCGGAAGGGCCGACCGTGGGCAGGAGCTTACTCACCGGCTGGCTTCTCCATCGGTAGCCGTCAGCCGCTGGCTGCCGAACAGGGCATCGGGGGTCGTCGCCACGCGCTCGCCTTCATCGAGCCCCGCCAGCACCTCGAGACGGCCGTCGCGTTCGACGCCGGTGCGAATCTGGCGCAGGCGCGGGCGGCCGTCGTCGTCCAGCACGAAGACCGCGGTCAGCTCGCTGTGATGGAAGACCGCGCCGGCCGGTACCCACAGCGCCTCGCGCGCGGCCACCGGCACGTCCACTTTTACCAGCATGCCCGGATACAGCCCTCCCTCGGGATCGATCAGCTCGAGCCGCAGGCGGAAGGTGTGGGTAGCGGCATCGGCATAGGGGTAGAAGGTCATCTCGCCGGTCTTCAGGACGCGGCCGTCGGCCAGGGTTACCCGGGCCTGGCGCTGCGCTCTGACCAGATCGGCGTAGCGCTGAGGCAGGTTGACCACCACCCGCAGTCGCTCCAGAGTGAGGCCGCTGAGCAGCGGCTGGCCCGGGCTGACCGACTCGCCCACCTCGACGTAGCGCTCGGTGAGAATGCCGCCGTAGGGCGCGTAGACCCGAGTATAATCCAGCTGCTCTTGAGCCTCGGCAAGCTCGGCTTCGGCGCGCTTCACCCTGGCCTGGGCGCTGGCCCGCGCGTTGCTTGCCTCGTCGAAGTCCTGGCGCGAGGTGAGCTTGCGCTCCAGCAGCGCGCGCTGCCGCTCGAAGCGCTGGCGGGCATCACGCAGATTCGACCGGGCCTCGTCGAGCCCGGCCCGGGCCTGATTCAGCCGCGAGCGCTGCTCGCTGTCCTCCAGCTGCACGATCAGCTCGCCGGCGGCCACCGTGTCGTCCACGTCGAAGGGCAGGCGCATCACCGTGCCCGAGGTCTGGGCGGAGACCGTGCTCTGCTGCACGGCCTCGATCACCCCGTCGAGGCGCGCCGAATCCTGCAGGGCGTCCCGCTCGACCGGGGCGCTGGGAATGGCCGCCTGGGCGCTCAGGCTGAGGAGCGAGACGAGAGCTCCGCCCAGCAGAATGCGCAGCACGCGGGTCACGTCGATGCTTTTCCTTTTGCCGACTGGCGCTACGGCTCGATGAGTCATCAGCCGGGTCCGTCTTTATCGAGGGCGCCCTGTCCCCTGGTGTCTTCATAGCCGGTGATCATCGGCTTGACCAGGCTGAAGATCGTCGTGCCCATGGTGGCCATGTAGACGTGGGCGATCACGAAGACCAGCATAGCGAAGGCCGCGGCGGTGTGCACCAGGGCCACGCCGCCCAGGGACAGCCCTTCCAACCCCCAGGCGGGCCACTGGCTATAGAGCAGGTACAAGAGCCCCGAGATCCATATCGCCGGCGAGATCACCAGCTTGAAAGCCAGATAGCTCAGGCGCTGCAGCGGATTGTGCTTGGCCCGGGTAGTCTGGCGAAAGGGGTGCTCGGCGCCGGTGAAGGTACCGATCAGGTAGTAGTGGATCACTGCGCCGAGCCTGTCGGTAGTGGGGATGTACTGGCGCCATTCGCCGGTGGTGAAGTGCCAGAAGATCGCCAGGATCCACAGGCCGATCAGCGCATAGGCCGCCAGGCCGTGCAGCCGCGCCGCCTTGCCAAAGCCCAGCGCCAGGTAGCTGCCGTGCACCTCGAAGCCGGTGAACATCAAAAAGAAGATCAGCGCCGCCTGGAGCCAGTGCCAGAAGCGTTCGAAGCGCTTGTAGATCATCACGCCTTTCATGACTGTCTCCTTCTGCGTCGTGTCAGGATGCGCCCGCCGGCGTGAACCAGGCTGCCGAGCAGCACCAGCAGGGCGGCGCTCCAGCCTGCCCGGTCCAGCCAGACGCTGCGGTCTCGGCCGGGGAGATAGAAGTCGGTCAGCGCCGCCAGCCGCCCCTCGCGGGCGTGGCAGGCGCTGCAGCCCAGAGCGCCTTCGGCGGGCGCTACCATGTGGGTGATCGGCCAGTGCATGCGCGTCTCCACGAAGTCGAATTCGCCGCTGTAGGGCTGGTCGGCGTACTGGGTGCCGGCCTCGAGCGCCTTGGCCCAGTCGAAGTTCGTCCACAGCGCCGTGTCATCGTCGGCGCTGTAGACGTGGCTGACCAGCAGGTGCTGATTGACCGGGTCGTAGGGCTGCTTGCCCTGCATGATCTTGAACGGCCAGATGCGCGCCGCCGGGTCGGCGTGGCTACCTTTGATGCTGTTGATCTCGATGGGCTGGCGGCTGTCGTCCAGCGGGTCGCTGCGCAGCGTATAGCGCACCTCGCCGTCGAACCAGCGGTATTCGGGCACCACGTTCTCGGCGTGGCGGAAGTCGCCCTTGGTGCTCTGGTACTCGAGATTGCCGTCGTCGTCGAGGATCTCGAGGGGCCGTCCATCTTCGCCGAGCCGGCCCGCCGTGGACCAGTCCCACCAGGTTCTGGTGGCGACGCCGCCGCGGGCGAACTCGGGAATATGACAGCTCTGGCAGGCGACCTGGTCGACGTGGTCGTTGAGCTTGCTGGAGCCGTGGGGTTCGACGCCGTGGCAGGATTCGCAGGATGCCCGGGTGAAGTCGGTGTGTCCGGGCACGTCGATGCCCTGGGTGTCCCGGGCCGTGGTCAGGTAGCGGCTGCCGGTGACGCTGTGTGCCGAGGTGGTGTGGCAGTCGGCGCAGGCGAAGTCGGCGCCGTCCGGCGACATGTGCACGTCCAGCGTGAAGGGTGGGGTGTCCAGCGACGAATCCAGATCGCCGTGCTTCACGCCGTCATGGCCGCCGCCATAGAAATGGCAGCTGCCGCAGGTATCGCGGCCGGTGGGACCGATGTTCTGGGCGACATGGGCCAGGTCGGGCGGCTGTCTGGCGCCTTCGTCGGTGGAGTCGAGCAGCTCGTAGACGGGATGGCCGGCGCCGGTGGGGGATTTCCAGTAGTCGCCGGTGGTGTCGTGGCAGACCAGGCAGTCGACCCGATTGCCGGCGGTAGGCGGCGGCTCGCGCATGTCTTCCCAGCCGTAGCCGGTATGGCAGCTGGTGCAGAACGGCTCGTTGGAAGACACCGCGCCGCAGAAGCTGTTGACCACGTGACGCTTGCCGAGCAGCTGTCGGGTTGTCGGGTGCAGGTATTCCCAGGTCCAGTGGGTGGACGCCTGGAGCTGTTTGGCGGCCTCGGTGTGGCATTTCAGGCACGCCTCGGTGACCTCGGGTCCCGAGGTGAAGGGGCCTTGCAGCGCCTTGAATTGGCCATGGTCCGCCGTCGAAGGCGCCTGGCGATCCAGCGCCGCTGCCGCCGCGCCGCTCAGGAACAGGAGCAGAACGGCCAGGACGGCGGCGGCCACCGTGCGAACGCGATGATCGATCATGATGGTTCTCCGTATGCCCTTCTATCTGAGAGGTTCGTCCTGGAGGTTCGTCGTCGAACGGACAGCCGGCGGGTGTCTGCTGCTATAGAGAAACCTGACCTCAGTGTTGTCGACCGCTATCCTGTTTACCATGACCCCGATCAAGGGGCTCTCGCCCTCGCGCTATTTCTTCGCTGCTGGCTAGGCGC
This sequence comes from Halomonas sp., assembly GCA_035459605.1. GTDB lineage: Bacteria > Pseudomonadota > Gammaproteobacteria > Pseudomonadales > Halomonadaceae > Halomonas. The sequence continues at coordinate 16,583 of DATHXP010000471.1, forward strand.
AGAACTGCTCATACAGCGTCTGGATCACCGCCATGGATTTCTCGCTGCTGATGCGATAGTAGATCTGCTTGCCTGCGCGGCGCGTCGCCACCAGATTCTCGCGCCGCAATACCGCGAGCTGTTGCGAAAGGGTGGGCTGCTCGATACCCAGCTGCCGCTGCAGCTCGCCGACGTTCATCTCGCCCTGGGAAAGCTGGCACAGCAGCAGCAGGCGGTCCTTGTTGGCCAGCGTCTTGAGCAGCCGTCCCGCTTCGTCAGCGCTCTCGCGAAGCCGGGTGATTTCCAGCGTGGTGTCTTGTCGCATGCCCATTCTGAAGCCTTTCACGGTTTTATAAAACACATTATATTGAAATACAAATTATTTAGCCACACGCTCAGCCGTTACCGAGGTGATGATGAGTCTTCTTTTCCGCATGACGCGCAATCTGACCCTGGCCATCCCGATGGCGATGCTGATAGGGCTGGCCTACGGCCTGGTCGCGCCAACCGACTGGCTGCGATCGCTGATCGTGCCGCTGACGCTGCTGATGGTCTATCCGATGATGGTCAATCTCAAGCTGCGCAAGCTGCTTGAGGGCGGCGACGTCAAGGCGCAGCTGCTGGCCCAGGGAATCAATTTTGCGATCATCCCCTTCGTCGCTTTCGGCCTGGGGCGGCTGTGGTTCCCCGAGCAGCCCTACCTCGCCCTGGGGCTGCTGCTGGCCGCGCTGCTGCCGACCAGCGGCATGACCATCGCCTGGACCGGGTTCGCCAGGGGCAACCTGGCCGCCGCGGTCAAGATGACCGTGGCGGGGCTGATTCTCGGCTCCCTGGCCACACCTTTCTACGTGCAGTGGCTGATGGGGGCGACGGTAGCGGTGGACCTGGTCGCCGTCTTCCTGCAGATCGTCCTGGTGGTGTTTCTGCCCATGCTGGCGGGCCAGCTCACCCAGGCCTATCTGATTCGTCGCCACGGCGAGCAGGGCTACCAGAAGCAGTGGGCGCCGAAGTTTCCGCCGCTGTCGACGCTGGGAGTGCTGGGGATTGTCTTTGTGGCTATCGCCCTGAAGGGGGGCGATCTTGTGGCACAGCCCCAGATGCTGCTCGATATTCTCATGCCGCTGCTGGTGCTCTACAGCTTCAACTTTGTTTTCAGCACCCTGGTAGCGAGGCGGCTGCTGCTCCGGGGCGATGCCATCGCGCTGGTCTACGGCACCGTGATGCGCAATCTGTCGATTGCCCTGGCGCTGGCCATGAACGCCTTCGGCGAGGCCGGTGCCGATGCGGCACTGCTGGTTGCCGTGGCCTATATCATCCAGGTGCAGTCCGCTGCCTGGTATGTGAAATTCAGTGAACGTTTTTTCGGGCCCAGCGTGGCCTGACGCCTTGTGGAGAAGCGCCCTCATGCAGCACACGCATTTTATGGACAAGTACCCCACTTACCACTTGGACCTGTTCAAGTCCGACACCCGCCTTGGATCGGTGGATGAAGTCATCGGCTACTTTCATGATAGGGTCGAGGCGGATCCGCGGGCGTGTTTTATCGCCGAGTTTGATCACTATGCGCACACTCGTGCGCTGCCCGACGGCGAGATTGCCGACAGCATCCTCGCCGCCAAGCATCTGGTGTTCTGCTTCGGTCTCAGGCTGCCCAGTCCCCTGGCCATGGCGCCCCGGCCGCGCTCGATCGGAGTCTGCGAGCTCGAGGACCGTTTCGTGATTGCTTTTCTCGAGGCGCCCAACCCGGCAATGAACGACACCATGCGGGAGTGGGTGGAGGGGCTGGTCGGCGCCGGGACAGAAGCGTCTTCATGATCCAGGTCAGGCAAGATTAACGCCGTTGCGCTAGCTTGAGTATCAGGCATGACCCGTGGTTACTCGGACGTTACTCGGACTATTGTGGAGGTGAACATGTATCAGTCGATTCTGGTGCCCATCGACGGCTCGGAGCAGTCCTGTACGGCGCTCAAGCTGGCAACCCGCCTGGTTGCCGATGAGGGCAGTCTGTATGCCCTCAACGTTCAGGATCCGCCGCTTGCCGAAGATGCCATGGGCCGGGCGGCCGGAATAGTCGCGACTAACGCTGAAGAAATCGTGCAGCCGGCGGGGCTGGCCGTCATTGAGCGCGCCAGTCGGCAGGCAGAGCTTGGTGACAAGCAGGTGCAGCCTATCGTGCGGGCGGGTAAACCGGCCCAGACGATAATCGAAGAAGCGCAGCGCCTGGGTGTCGATGCCGTGGTGATGGGAAGCCGCGGCAACAGCAACATCAAGAGCCTGGTGATAGGCAGCGTTTCCTACCGCGTGCTGCATGTCGCGCCCTGCACTGTGGTCATCGTAAGCTAGCCCGGCGGCTTGCTGCTCGGCTGTTCAACGCAGGGCAGAAGGCAGCGGGGTTTTGCGCGCTGGTACTTTCTCCTGGGGCCAGCGGCGGTTACCCTCGTGCCGTCGGAATCAATTGCTATCAGGAGATACCATGGCCATCAGAAGTTTCAATGATCTGCTCGACGAAGCGCGACGCCAGTCCGAGCCCCAGCGGCTGCTGTTTGTATTTGCACGCGCCGAACTGCCCGACGAGCCCAGCGCCGAGCAGCGGCGCCGCTTCGAGCAGGGCGAGGGCGGCGTATTGACGCCGGTGCTGTGCGTCGACAAGAGCATCGATGAACTCAGCGACATGGCCGCGCTGGTCGAAGAGGCGCGAAAAACGGGGATGGAGTGGGACGTCGCCTTTGTGGCAGCGCTGGCCGACCCGAACGGTGCCGCCGACGTGGAGCCGCATCTTGAGCGCATGGTCGAGTCGCTCAAGATGGGCAGCGTGGAGCGCTTTCTTGCCTTTGATACTCGGGGCGAGGTGCTGAGCCTTGGCTAGCCCGGGTGAGTCATGGATGTCGCCACGTCGCAGGGAAGCGACAGCAAACGATGAAAAGACCTGCCAGCGCCGCAGCAGTGAGCCTCGGCGCTGGCCATGGAAGTGGTCTTCAGCGTGCGCTCACCCGCCGCTCGACCTCGAGCGCTACCCTGGTATGCCTGACGCTGCCCCTGAGCGGGCTCAAGGCTCCAGAGAAGAGTAGTAGGCGGCGAGGTCGGCGATGTCTTCATCGGAGAGCGGCTGGGCCATGGGCGTCATCACCATCGACATGCCGCCGCTGCGCTGGCCGTCGCGGTAGGCTTTGAGCGAGCTCTCCAGATACTCGGCGGACTGCCCGGCGAGATTGGGATAGATGGGTGCCGTACCCTTGCCGTCATTGCCGTGGCAGGCGACACAGACGGCATTTTTTTCGGCGCCGGCCTCTGCATCGCCTGCCGCCTGGGCGCCAAGGCTGAAGGCTGCGCAGCTCAGCAACACGGCAGTAGTTAGAACTCTCATGGTTTGTCTCCTAAGTGCTTCTTTTTGGTTTTGGGGAAGCCTAGTCAAGTACTTTGGGCTAGGCTGTTGATACGGGCAGGTGTGGATAGTGCCAATCCTTCATTTACAAGTAAACTGATGGAGGTCGTGACTGGAAGATAAGAGGGCTGTTCGACGGCGTAGCTGACACAAGGTGCTGATCTAACGATTGACCAGGACGAGTCTGTGGGATAGCCTCTAAGCCGCATTTTCAATGCATGTTATGGGTGTACCCTAGCATGCCGCTAAAAGCCCGGTCTACAGCACTATTTAATGATGATGATGAGAGGAGAAAAACCACATGGCCGAGGGACTTACCAAGTCGGCGGCTCGCAACATCTTCTTTGGCGGGTCGCTATTCTTCTTCTTGCTGTTTGCCGCGCTGACGGCCCACAGCCACTGGTACATGAAGACGAATTCCACCAACGAGGAGACGCTGACCGATTCCGTGAAGCACGGCAAGGAAGTCTGGGAGGAGCATAGCTGCATCAACTGCCACAGCCTGCTGGGCGAGGGCGCCTACTTCGCGCCGGAGATCGGTAACGTCTGGCATCGCTATGGCGGGCGTGAAAATCCCGATGCCGCGCGTGCAGGCCTGAAGGCCTGGATCAAAGCTCAGCCGCTCAATGTGCCCGGGCGCCGCACCATGCCTAAGTACGACCTGAGCGAGGAGGAGCTAACCGCCCTGACTGACTTCTTCCAGTGGGCGGATTCCATCGACACCCAGGGTTGGCCACCGAACAAGGCCGGCTGATTGACCATCTACTTCCGGGGCTCACGTCAACAGGAGTATTGCACCGATGAAATATGAAACGCAGCGGGTGGCCTACCCCTTCTTTGCCGTCGCGATGCTGCTATTTGCGCTGCAAGTTGTTTTCGGGCTGCTGGCCGCTACTGTCTATGTCCTGCCAAACTTCTGGGCAGAGTTCATGCCCTTCAACATCATCCGCATGAGCCATACCAACCTTTTGATCGTCTGGTTGCTGATTGGTTTCATGGGCTGCACCTATTTCCTGATGCCCGAAGAGGCCGAACGGGAAATTCATAGCCCGATGATCGCCTATCTGCAGCTGGGTATCTTTGTGATCGCCGGTGTCGGCGCGCTGGTCAGCTACCAGCTCGGCATTCACGAGGGGCGCGAGTTTCTCGAACAGCCATTCTGGGTCAAGGTGCTGATCACCATCTCCTTCCTGCTGTTCCTCTTCAACGCCAGCATGACCCTGCTCAAGGGGCGCAAGACCGCGGTCAATATGGTGCTGATGCTGGGTCTGTGGCTGGCGGCAATATTCTGGCTGTTCGCTTTTGTCAATCCAAGCAATCTGGCGCTGGACAAGCTCTACTGGTGGTGGGTCGTGCACATCTGGGTCGAGGGCGTCTGGGAGCTGATCATGGCGTCGCTGCTGGCCTATCTGCTGATCAAGATGACCGGCGTCGATCGCGAGGTCATCGAGAAGTGGCTCTACGTGATCATCGGTCTGGCGCTGTTTTCCGGGCTGCTGGGTACCGGTCACCACTACTACTGGATCGGTGCGCCGGGCTACTGGCAGCCCATCGGCAGCATCTTCTCCACCCTTGAGGTGCTGCCGTTCTTCGTCATGGTGATCTTTGCCTTCAACATGTTCTGGAGAGGGCGTCGCAACCATCCCAACAAGGCGGCCATGCTGTGGACCATCGGCAGTGCGGCAACGGCCTTCTTCGGCGCCGGTGTGTGGGGCTTCATGCATACGCTGTCGTTCGTCAACTACTACAGCCACGGCACTCAGGTTACCGCCGCCCACGGC
>DATHXP010000472.1:0-16000 GCA_035459605.1 Halomonas sp.
AGATGTACGAGCCGGCCATGCGCCACCTGCTGGATACCTACATTCGCGCCGAGGAGAGCGAGAAGCTCTCGGCCTTCGACGATATGACGCTGGTGGAGCTGGTGGTCGAGCGCGGCGAGGCGGCGGTGGACAGCCTGCCGGAATCAATTGCCGGGGACCGCGAGGCGATGGCCGAGACCATCGAGAACAACGTGCGCCGGCTGATCATCGACGAAATGGCGGTTAATCCAAAGTATTACGAGAAGATATCCGAATTGCTCGACGCCCTGATCGAGCAGCGCCGCAAGGAAGCGCTGGAGTACAAAGAGTACCTGCGCCGCATCGTGGAGTTGACGCGCCAGGCGGCGAAGCGCGAAGAAGCGAACCGCTATCCTGCGGGCATCGACACGCCGGCGCGGCAGGCGCTTTACGACAACCTGGGGCAGGATACCGAGCTGGCTATTTGCCTGGATGAGAAAATCCGCGCGGTCAAAAAGGCCGACTTTCGGGGTAACAAGTTCAAGGAGCGCGAGGTGCGCAACGCCATCGCCGCCGTGCTCGATACCCAAGTGAGAGAGACGGGAGGCGCGGACCTGGACGCCGTTTTTGAGCTGGTGAAAAGTCAGAATGACTACTGAGACCAGCCATATCGAAGTGAGCGGTATCTCCGTCGAAATCCGCCGCAAGGCGATCAAGAACCTGCATGTGGGCGTCTACCCGCCGGATGGCAGGGTGCGGGTGGCTGCACCCCGGCACCTGGATGATGAGGCCGTGCGGCTGGCCATTGTCTCGCGTCTGGGCTGGATACGGCGCCAGCAGCAGGGCTTTGTCCGGCAGGTGCGCCAGTCCGCCCGGGAGATGGTGACTGGCGAGAGCCACTACTTCGAGGGCTGGCGCTATCGGCTGGATGTGGTGGAGCGCTTGGGCAACCCGCGCGTGCGCGTGATCAACAACGGCACCCTTGAGCTGCGAGTCCCGCCAGGTACAGACAGAGCAGGTCGCCAGCAGATACTCGACCGCTGGTATCGGCGCCAGCTTAAAGCGCGAATTACGGAGCTGTTACCACACTGGGAAGGAGTGGTGGGCGTCAAAGTGGCGGAGTGCCGCGTCAAGAAGATGAAAACCATGTGGGGCAGCTGCACTATCCAGGCGCGGCGCATCTGGCTGAATCTGGAGCTTGTGAAGAAATCGCCTCGCTGTCTGGAGTACATCCTCGTGCATGAGATGGTGCATCTGCTGGAACGTCACCACACCGATCGTTTCCGGGGTTTAATGGATCAATATATGTCGGACTGGCGGCTGCGAAAGGCCGAGCTTAACGAGACCCCGCTGGCTCATGAAGATTGGAGTTATTGATGTTGCGCATAACAAGGCGTTCCATTACCGCCGGTGAGCTTGGTCGTCATGTAGACATTCCCATAGAGAAACCCCATGGCATTGAGCGAGTTTGAAACAAAGAAAATTGAGCGGGCCGTTTCGGAATTTCTGGAAGCCCATCGGCCGCCGGTTGAGATCCGCCCCAGGTTAGATCTGGATGTTCGGCTTTCCGGCCAAAACGTGCAGATTGTCGAGGTTCGCCCCCGTTTCCGCGAACCGTCCACCACTGTTGAGACGCCGGTGGCAAAAGCTACCTACGTCAAGAAAACACAACGCTGGAAAATCTACTGGATGCGCAGCGACCTGAGGTGGCATTCGTACACGCCAGAGCCTGAGTCACGCTCCATCGAGGAGTTTTTTGCTATCGTGAGCGCCGACGAGAATGGCTGTTTCTTTGGGTAGCGCGCTCACAGCCAGGAAGTCGACGACGAGGCGCCGCAGCTGGAAAGAACTGTGCGCCGAGCTGGAGCGTCAGGTGCATCAGCAGTAGAGTAGCCACTCAAGCGCACTTTTTTCATCCACGTTTCAGGAAACACATCATGCTGACCTTCCATAGCGACGCGACGCTGCGTCGCCGCGCCCGTACCGAGCTGGACGGTGGCCAACTGGTCACCCCCTATGAGTGCCCCGAGCGGGTCGAGCTGGTGCTCAAGCATATTCAGCAGCGTAGGCTGGGTGAGGTGCGCGAGCCCGAGGCGTTCGGGCTGGACCCCGTGCTGGCGGTGCATGATCGCGACTACGTGGAGTTTCTGAAAAGCTGCTGGGATGAGTGGAAAGCCCTGGGGCGCGAGGGCGAGGCGATCGCCTGGATCTGGCCGACGCGGACCATGCCGGGGCGGGTGATTCCCGAGTGTCTTGATGGCCGGTTGGGCCACTATTCGCTATCGGCCGATACCTCGATCTGCGAAGGCACCTTCGAGGCCGCCGACGCCAGCAAGGATATCGCTCTGAGCGCGGTCAAGCACACCTTGGCAAGCGGCGAGCCGAGCTTTGGCCTGTGCCGGCCTCCCGGCCACCATGCCGCTATCGACCAGTTCGGCGGCTACTGCTTCTTCAACAATGCCGCCGTTGCCGCCCAGTACGCGCTGGAGCAGGGGCGCCGCCGGGTGGCGATCCTGGACGTCGATTTTCACCACGGCAACGGCACCCAGCAGATCTTTTACGCGCGCGACGACGTCCTGTTCGCCTCGCTGCACGGTGATCCCCTGCACTGCTTCCCCTATTATCTGGGGCACGCCGACGAACTTGGCACAGGAGCCGGCGAGGGCTTCAATTTCAACTATCCCATGGCGCCGGGCAGCGGCTTCGATGTGTGGTCCCGAGCGCTGGACGATGCGCTCGCGCAGATTCGCGCAGCCGGCTGCGAGCTGATTATCGTCTCGCTGGGCGTGGACGCCTTTGAAAATGATCCGATCAGCGAGTTCAAGCTGACCAGCGATGACTTTACCGAAGTGGGCCGGCGCATCGCCCAGGCGGGCTTGCCGACCACCTTCCTGATGGAAGGGGGCTATGCGGTAGAGGAAATTGGCATCAACGTGGTCAACGTGCTGAGCGGATTTGATGCTGCTCGCCTGGCCGGCTGACCGCTAGCGCTGCCTGGCCAGCCAGCGGTCCAGGGCGTTGGCAAACTCTCGGCGGTCACCATCTGAGTAGCCCTTGGGGCCGCCGCTATGTTCGCCGCTGGCGCGCAGGGTTTCCATGAAGTCGCGCATTTGCACTCGGGCCCGGATATTGCCCTTGTCCAGCGTCTCGCCGCGGGTGGTTATGACCGCCGCTCCCTTGTCGATGGCCTCCATGGCCAGCGGCAGGTCCGAGGTGATCAGCAGATCACCCTGTTCGATGCGCGAGACGATTTCGTCATCGGCGACGTCGAAGCCCTGGCTGACCGCGAGGGCCTTGACCCATTTTGACGGCGGCAGCGGCACGGCGTGATTGGCCACGAACCAGGCCGGCGTGGCGGTGCGCTCGGCGGCGCGGATGATGATCTCGCGAGCGACGCGGGGGCAGGCGTCGGCGTCGATCCAAAGGGTGGGCATGGTGGTTGTCCGTAAAAGCAGGTATCGGGGATATCAGGTTTTATCATAAAATGACTGGCCAACAAGGAGAGGTGATGGTAGCATGCGCGCTCCTCGCATGTGTTGACCCCACCATCATGACGATGCGACCCGCTCGAACGCCAGTCGGCAACGAGCGATGAGATCGCAGCAGCGCGGGCCGAAAGGCTCACCGCGTTTGACGTGTGTAGATGGCGCGCTGACAAGTATTTGCCACCCTGGTGAATATAGCGCAAACGGTCGCCACGAAAGCCGCTGACTGATAGTCAGCTGCTCATGCCAGGTGCGACCGGTGTTCCCGACTCCGATAGAGATGTCCTGCTCGCTGCAGGGCCTGCGTATGTTTGCTGCGTCCGGGGACGCCCTACTGTTTTATTGCCGGCTCTGCCGGCCTACCAAGGTGTGATTCATGACCTCGATTTCTGTCGCCTCGCCGAGCTTCGGCGAACTGGCCCTGCTGCCTGCCGTTCATTCTGCCATCGAAAGCCTCGGCTATGAGACGCCGTCGCCGATCCAGGCACAGACCATTCCAGCGCTGCTGGAAGGCCGCGACATGCTGGGCCAGGCCCAGACCGGCACCGGCAAGACCGCCGCCTTTGCCCTGCCACTGCTCTCGCGTCTGGAGCTTGAGCGCCGTGCGCCCCAGGTGCTGGTGATGGCGCCAACCCGTGAGCTGGCCCAGCAGGTGGCCGTGTCGTTCACCCGCTATGGCCAGAACCTGAAGGGGCTGGAAGTCGCCGTGCTGTGCGGCGGCATGGAGTATCGCGATCAGCTGATGGCGCTGCGCCGCGGGGCTCAGGTGGTGGTCGGCACTCCGGGTCGCATCATCGACCATCTCGATCGCAAAAGTCTCAAGCTGGACGGTCTCTCGGCACTGGTGCTCGACGAGGCCGACGAAATGCTGCGCATGGGCTTCATCGACGACGTCAAGCGCGTGGTTGCGGACACGCCGCAAGACGCCCAGCGGGTGTTCTTCTCGGCCACCGTGCCGCGTGAAATCGAGCGCATCGTCAACCGCTACCTGGTCGACCCGGTCAAGGTGGCCATCGAGTCACGCGCCTCCAGCGGCGACAATATCGAGCAGCGCCGCGTGCGCGTCGACGGCGGTGCCAAGCTGGAAGCGCTGTCGCGCATCCTCGAGGTCGAGCCGGTGGATGCCGCTATCGTCTTTGTGCGTACGCGTGCCGCCTGCACCACCCTGACCGAGCAGCTCACCGCCCGCGGCGTGAATGCCGCCGCCCTGTCGGGTGATCTGGACCAGAGCCTGCGCGAGCGCACCATCACGCGCCTCAAGCGTGGCAAGGTTGACGTGCTGATTGCCACCGACGTGGCCGCCCGCGGCCTGGACGTGCCGCGCATTACTCACGTGATCAACTACGATCTGCCCCAGGATGCCGAGGCCTATACCCACCGCATTGGCCGCACCGGCCGCGCCGGTCGTGCCGGCATCGCGATTACCTTTGCCGGCAATCGTGAGGGGCGCAAGGTGAGCTGGCTCGAGCAGGCCAACGGCCAGAAGCTGGCCGACATGGAACTGCCCGACGAGGCGGCTATTCGCGCCCATCGTGACGAGGTCTTCCATCAGCGCGTGATCGCTTCGCTGACCCGCGGCGCCGAAGAGCAGCAGGCGCTGATCGAGCGTCTGGTCGCCGAAGGCCACGATCCGCTGGAGCTGGCCTGCGTGTTTGCCGCCATGGCGCGTGCCGACGAGGCGCCGATCGGTCGCCTGCAGCCGCCGCGCCGCGAGCGCAGCGATCGCGCTCCCAGCCGCGGCGAGCGTGGACCGCGCCGTGAGCGCGGGCCGAGCGAGGGCATGACGCGCTACCGCGTTTCGGTGGGCCACAAGGACGGCGTCAAGCCGGGCCAGCTGGTGGGCGCCCTGGCCAACGAGGGCGGTATCGAAGGCAGCCGCATCGGCCGCATCGATATTCGCAACGCCTTTTCCGTGGTCGAGCTGCCCAACGGCCTGCCGACCAGCATTCTGGCCAAGATGGCACGCGCCCGCGTCGCCGGTCGTGCGCTTGATATCAGCGAAGACAGCGCTCCCGAGCGCGCACCGCGCCGCCGTCGTGACGACGACGCACCGATCCGACGCCGCGAACGGGCTTAAGCACCCAAGCGGCGGAGGTCGCAATAGCCGCCGGCCGTGTGCCGTCAACCAGGCAGGCCGGGAGAAATCTCCCGGCCTGCCTGTTTTCACTGCGCCTCGATTGAGCATTAATTCAGTGCTATGCCGTCTGAGCATGGCAACACCGATACACAGGAGCAAGTAAAGGATGTGGAAGCAGCTGCCGTTCCGCCTGCGGGGCTATTTAATCACCATGGCCGGCGTGCTGCTGGTGTCGCCGGATGCGCTGCTGATCAAGGACACCCAGGTGGATGTGCCCACCTTCATGTTCTGGCGCGGCCTGCTGCTCTTTATTCTGCTGCTGCTGATAGCCGCTGCGCGCTATCGACGGCGGTTACCCCGGGCGATTCGCGCCTGTGGTCCGGCGGCCTGGTGGTGTCCGCTGGCCTTTGCCGCTAGCGCCTGGGCGTTTGTGATTGCCACGCGGCTTACCGCCGCGGGCAACGTACTGGTGATGATGACGCTGGCGCCGCTGGTGGCGGGGCTGATCGGCCTGGTGGTGTTTGGCCAACGCATCCGGCGCCAGACCTGGGTGGTGATTGCCATCTGTATGGCCGGAGCAGGTCTGATGGCCGCCGGCGAGATCGGGCAGGGCAGCCTGCTGGGGCTGGCCGTTGCGCTGGTGGTGCCGGTGGCGATTGCCGTCAATACCACCGTGGCCAGCGCCCAGAAGGGCGCGCGCACCCGCGGCGTGGATACTACGGTGATCCTGCCGCTGGGCAGCCTGGCCATGCTGGTGCCGGCGATCCTGCTGGGCGGCGCCCAGATGCCGTCGGCGGACGACCTCAATCGACTGCTGCTGCTGGCCGCCTTTCTCTCCGGCGCCTACTTCCTGATTCAGACCGGCGCGCGCTATCTGCCCGGCGCCGAGGTCAGCCTGGTCATGCTGCTGGAAACCCTGGTAGGCGCCCTGCTGGTGTGGTGGTGGCTGGGTGAAATACCGCCGCCGCTGGCGTTTGTGGGCGGCGCCATGATCGTTGCCGCCATGCTGGTCAGCAGCCTGCGCGACCTCTACCGTCAGCGCCGCAAGGTCGCCGCCGGCGCACCGGATGCCTGGCAGATGCAGGTCGATGCCGAAATGCAGGCGCATGCCGGGCAGGTTGAGGCGCTGGATGAAGCGGAGGAGAAAGCATCTCAATAACATCTACCGCCGCTGCGCGGCGGTTCACGATGTAAACATCGTTCCCACGAAACCCGGTTCAGCGGCTCCGTACAGGTCTTCGTGGGAGCGAAATTCATTTCGCGAAGGGCGCCGTCAGGCGCCTTAGTGATGCCAATCTTCACAATTTCGGCACAGCTTCCCGTGAACAAGCTGGTTCGTGATGCTTAGCGCCGAAGCGCACCGGTGGCTTTGACGCAGCGCAGCGGAGACAAAGGCATCCGAGAGCCGCGCCTGGTTAAATTACTATCGTTCTCCTTCAAGGCCATGCCATACCCGGAGAATGATGATGGCACTGGCATGGAGGGAATATCGAACGACGTATTTTCCGAAAACCATATCTCGAACAGAGTCTGGCCCCGGTGCCATTTCAACTGGTGTGCCCATTTTAGGGAAGTCTGGAAGCAATTCGATTTTGCCAACCAATTCGACGGCGATCTTGGCTGCCGCCGATGGATTGTGGATTGCAATGAACTCCCTTAAGCGTTTCAAATCTTCAATGGATTCATCCGTGTAAACCAGTTTCACTTACCTGACCTCGGCGCATCCTGCTCGTTGTCGGTTCCCCAACTGTTAAGCCAGCTGTGAACCTCACTGGCATCAACAATTTTACCCCGGGCAGCAGACTCCATTGCTTCTAACGTTTGTTTCCATCGCTCTTGCTCAAGCTGCTGCTTTTCTATGTATTCCGACAATGCCTGGTTGATGACCCAGCCTTTGCTCCGCTGCAGCCTGCTGGCAATTGCTTCCAGGTGCTGTTCAACTTCTGCTTGAAGGCGAACTGTGGTGACGCTCATGGCTTTACCCTCGAATTTTCCGACTACAACGTATTACAGCATAGTCGATGAGGGTGTGGCATAAAAGTTGGTTCTTCGCAGACTGGCGTGAAAGCGAAGTTGATTTAAGAAGGAGATAGAAGAACGGCGGTAAATTCGAGTATGCTGATGTTCGCCAAAACGTCAGCCTAAGGATACCGCCGTTGCCATGGATGCACCCCCGCTCTGCCAAGGCGCTCGTCGGTCATCACCACCAACAAGGACTTCACCAGTTGGGGGAGTTCTTCCACGACGACAACGTGGCGGTGCCGATCGTCGTCCGGAGTCGCACCCACGAACCCCGGTTCAGTGGCACCGTACAGGCCTTCGTGGGAGCGAAATTCATTTCGCGAAGGGCGCCGTCAGGTGCCCCGGGGGCTTGGCTGTCGGGCTACTGCAGCATCAGCTCGCCGAAGCGCGGCAGCAGGCTGGCCGCCAGGGGAGTTTCCTGGACTTCGCGCAGCAGCTGCTCGGGGTCGTCGCCTTGCTTTCGCAGGACGTCGCGCTGGCGCTCCAGATAGGCGCGCATCACCGCGGCGTTGAACTCGGGATGAAACTGAACGCTCCACTGTTTGGGTCCGTAGCGCAGCGCTTGATTGGCATCGAAGGCGTTGGCCGCCAGCACGGTGGCGTCGTCCGGCGCCGTGAGCACCGACTGGGCATGTGTCAGCTGCGCCACAAAGGGCGTCGGCAGCGTGCCCAGCAGCGGGTCGTGACGCCCCGCCTCGGACAGGGTGATGCGCCGGCTGCCGGACTCGCGCCCATCGGGGTGGTAGTCGCTGTGCCCGCCGAAGGCGGATGCCATCAGCTGGTGGCCATAGCACACGCCCAGCATGGCGACGTTGCGCTGGCGCGCCTCGCGCAGCCAGGGCTTGAGCGCTTCGCTCCACGGCTCGGCGTCGCTGACCATGGCGTGAGAGCCGGTAATGATGATGCCGTCGGCGTCGCCCAGCGCGGGCGGCGAGCCGTCATGACGCGCATCGTATACCTCAAGCTCCAGTTCGGGCCGCGTCTGGGCCAGCGGGCGCAGCGCGCTCATAAAGCGATCTTCGTAATCGCCGTGCTCGGCGACAATGTCGGGGAAGGCCTCGCCGGTCTTGATGATCCACAGTCTTGACATGTCAGGGTTCCGTTACCAGTTTGGCGCCCAGGGCGCGCATGAAGTCGCTGGCGGCATCGAGCTGTTCGCGCTCGATGTATTCGTCGGGCTGATGGGCCTGGGCGATGCTGCCGGGCCCGCAGATGACCGTTGGCAGCCCCGCGCGCTGGAACTGGCCGGCTTCGGTGGCGTAGTCCACGCCCTCCGTGGGCTGCCGGCCGAGCAGCAGCGCCTCGCACAGCTCGAGCACCTGCCGATTGTCCCGGTCGGCCAGCGCCGGCACGGTGTCAGTGAGCTGCTCGGTGTGAATGCTGCACTCCGCCGAGCGCTCCTGCATCTCGGCTTCCAGGACGGCGGCGTACGCGCTCACCCGTGCCAGCAGATCCTCGAAGCGGTCATCGGGAAGGTGGCGGATTTCCCATTCAAAGAGGCATTCCCGGGCCATGATGTTGATCGCCGTGCCGCCCTGAATCTTGCCCACGTGCAGGCTGGAGTGGGCGACGTTGAAGGCTTCGTTAAGGCGGCCCTCGGCGCGCAGCTCGGCCATGATGTCTTCAATTCGCGCGACCAGGCGCGCCGCCACGTGAATCGCCGACACGCCCTGATTGACCTGGCTCGAATGCGCGGCCCGGCCGGTGACCACCGTGCGCAGGTTGGTGCTGCCCTTGTGCGCCACCACCGGCTGCATCAGGGTGGGCTCACCGACGATCACCGCCGCGGGGCGGGGCTGGTCGCTCATCAGGCGCTCGATCATGCGCGGCGCGCCGAGACAGCCGACCTCCTCGTCGTAGGAAAATGCCAGATAGATCGGTTTCTTCAGCGGCAGCGTGACCCACACTGGCACTTCGGCCAGGGCGCAGGCGATAAAGCCTTTCATGTCGCAGGTGCCGCGCCCGTAGAGGCGCTCATCGCCACCGTCGATGAGCGTGAAAGGGTCCGTGGACCAGGGCTGGCCGTCCACCGGCACCACGTCGGTGTGGCCGGACAGCACCACGCCGCCCTCCACCGCGGGGCCGATGCGCGCCAGCAGGTTGGCCTTGCGACCGTCGTCGCTGGCAATTCGCCACGATTCGACGCCGTGGCGGCTCAGCCACTGCTCGACAAAGGCGATCAGCTCCAGATTGGAATCGCGGGAAACGGTAGGAAAGCCCACCAGGCGTTCGAGCATCTCGGTGGCGGTCATGTTGCGTACCTCAAACAGTGATATGAGAAAGCTTATCATGCCGTCGCGCGCCTTGGCGCATCGCGCCCGGCCTGGCCTAGAGAAACTCGCGGCTGACGTCCATCACCCGGCCGTCGACGGTGCGCTGCAGCTTGTCCTCGATCTCGCTGCACAGCGACTCGGCCTCGCGCTGCGTTCTGGCCGCCACCACGAAGGACCACTCGCTGGCGTCGAGCCTGTCGTGCGCGCCGCTTTCGCAGACCGCCACCGCCGGGTTGCGCCCGAAGCGCTCGTGCATGCCGCCCATGCGCTGGCGCTTCTCTTTGAGCGAGCCGCAGCCGGGCATGGAAAAGGTCAGGGTCAGAATGCCGATATGCATGTCGTTCTCCTTGCTTGAAAGGGTGCCAGAGGGTTAGCCATCGCCGCTGATGCGCGCCCGGCTGGTGCCGTTGCCCAGCGGCTCGATGCGCACCTGCACCGGAATACGTTCGTGCATTTCCTGCACGTGGGAGATGACACCCACGCGCCGCCCTTGGGCCTGCAGGCCGTCCAGCGCTTCCATGGCCAGCGCCAGCGACTGCGGATCGAGCGAGCCGAAACCCTCGTCGATAAACAGCGACTCGATGGCCAGCTCGCCGGAGGTCAGCGAGGCCAGCCCCAGCGCCAGGGCCAGCGACACCAGGAAAGTCTCGCCGCCGGACAGCGAATGCACCGAGCGCCGTTCGTCGCCCATGTCGCGGTCGATCACCAGCAGGCCCAGCTCGCTGCCGCCGCGTTCCAGCCGGTAGCGGCGGGTCAGCCCGGCCAGATGCCGGTTGGCCTGCTCCAGCAGGCGCTCCAGGTTGTAGCTCTGCGCGATGCGGCGGAAGGCCTTGCCGTCGGAGGCGCCGATCAGCTCGCTGATGCTGCCCCAGCGGTTCAGTTCCTGGCGCGCATGCTCGCGCTCGGCCTCGCCGTCGCGCTGCTGCTGACGGCGGCGGTCGTCGTCCAGGCGCGCATTGACCGCGGCGTCGCGCTCGCTCTGGGCGTCGGCCAGCCGGGGCTCAAGCGCGCGGCGGCGCTCTCCCAGCTCGCGGCGGCGCTGCTCGATCGCGGCGACGACCGCTGCGCCCAGCAGCGGATGCGAATCGCTGTGTTCATCAGCGTGGTGATCGTCGTCGACGCTTTCAGCCGCCAGCCCCTGGTCGCGGCGATGGTCGATAAGCGCCCGGCGGCGCTCGTCCACGGCGGTGGCGGCGCGCTCAAGCGCGCTGTCGGCCTCCCTGATTCGCCGGGCGCGGACCTGAATCGCGTCGTCGGACTCGGCCAGCAGGCGGGCGAGGGTGGCGTCGTCAAGCGTCGGGTGACGGCGGCGCCAGGCGTCGAGCCGCGCGCTTAGCGCGTCGCGTTCGGCGTCGGCCTCGTCGAGCCGCTGTTGACGATGCTGCTGCTGTTGTTCCAGGCGCTGCTGGGCGCTGGCGGCGGCATGCAGCTGCCGCTGGGCCTGCTCGCGGGCCTGGCGGGCCGCGCTGAGTCGAGTGTCCAGCTGCTGCTGCCAGGTATCAACGCCTGGGTGCTCGCCCAGGGCCTCGGCCAGGGTCCTGGCCTGCTGCTCGCGCTCATGCTCGAGCGGGGCGAGCTGCTCATCAAGGCGCTGGCGCTCGGTCTCGACAAACTTCCGTTCGGTATTCAGGCGGCTCAGCGTCAGCTCGTGCTGGCGCAGGCGCTCGGCCAGCGGTGCCAGCGCCTGCTCGGCCTCGCTGAGGGCCTTTAGATGCCTGGCCGCCGCGTCGCGGTTCGCCGCGCAGGCGTCGCGCTCGGCGGCGATCCAGCCGTCGCGCGCATCGATGGCAATGGCGCCGAGCTCGGCGTAGAACGAGTGATCGATCAGCGTCTGCTGGGTGATATTTAGCTGGACTTCGCTGTCGCTTAGCGCTTTCAGGCACTGGGTCAGCCCCAGGCTCAGGGTGCGGTATTCGCCGCGCAGCTCATGGTGGGCCTCCCGCGCCTCGCTGAGCCTGCGCTCGGCTTCGTCGAGCTGGCGCTGCTCCTCCCGCTGGGTGGCGGCCAGCTGAGCGGCTTCCGGCGTGGCCGGCGGCTGATGCCGCCAGGGGTGCTCAGTGCCGCCGCACACCGGGCAGGGCATGTCGTCCTCGAGCTGCTGGCGCAGCCGCGCCACGCTTTCGCTTCTGACCGCGCGCAGCCGCTCGATGCGCTGGCTCAGGCTCTGGTAGTCCCGGGCCAGGTCGTCCAGGCGCCGCTGAGCGGCCTCGCCCCTTGTCTTGATATCTTCCAGCTTGGCTTCGTCACGCTGCTGCTGCGTCTTCAGCGCCTCGTGATGCTGATTGGCTCGGTGGACCTCGCGCCAGGCCGAGGCCAGCTCGCTCAGGGCAAGATGGCGCTCGGCGGCGGCGGCGTGAGCCTGCTGCCAGGCATGCCGGGCCTGCGCGAGACTTTCGTGCTCGCCCAGGTGTGCGCTGAGGGTGGCCTGCCAGTTTTGCTGGGCCTTGAGATCGCTGTCGCGCTGGGCCTCGGCGCTGGCGCGCTGGGTGTTCAGCGTATCGGCGTCGCCGCGGCGCCGGTCTGCCTGTTTTTTTAGCTCGGCCAGTCGCCGCTCGAGCTCGGCCAGCGACTGGGCCAGCTCGCGCGCCCGGCGCAGCGCCGGCTCGGCCTGTTCGCGCTGCCGGCTGGCCTGAGCGAGCGCGGCTTCGGCGTCGCTATCGGCTTTTTTGGCGCGCTCGAGCACCTCGGCGGAGCGCTCCAGCTCCTGGCGGCCGTCCGCAAGCTGCTGGCGGTCGTGGCGGATCGATTCTGTCAGGCTGGCGTGGCGGGTCAGATGATGCCGCTCGGGAGCAATCAGCGTCTGCCACTGGTCGTCCCGGCGCTGGTCGGCCAGCGCTTCGGTCTGTTGGATCGCCTGGCTTTGCTTCTCTCGGCCCTCGGCCAGTCGAGCACTCAGGCGACTGTCCTCATCGAGCCAGCGCTGCTGCCGGTCCAGGGCGTCGCTGTCCTGGCGCAGAGTGGCCAGCGTCTGCTCGGCGCTTTTTTCGGCGGCTTCCATGGCCTGGCGGGCCTCGGCGTCTGCCGGGGCCTGGTCGGCAAGCCTGGCCTCGATGACGGCCAGGGCGTCCCGGGCAGCCTTGCTGCGGGCGTAGGCGGCCTTGGAAATGGCCGAGTACTCGGCGGTGTCGGTGAGTTTTTCCAGCAGCTCGCTGCGCGCGTTGTCGCTGGCGGTAAGAAAGGCCGCAAACTCGCTCTGGGCCAGCAGCACGGCGCGGGTGAACTGCTCGAAGTTGAGGCCCAGGCGCTCGGTCAGCAGCTCGGCGAATTCGCGCTTCTGGGCGGTCAGCAGCCGTTCGCTGTCCAGGTCGGTGAGCGACTGCTCGACGGCCTGCAGCCTGCCGCTGGCCCTGTCCCGGGCGCGGCGCACCGCCCAGCGCGCGCGGTAGCGACGCCCGTCGCGACCGATGAAGTCGACCTCGGCGTGCCCTGAAGCGGTGCCGCGGCGCAGCAGGGTGCGCGGATCGTTGGTGACCAGCGACGAGCCGTCGCTGTCGTCGATCTGGCTGTCGCGGGAGGGCGCCTGGCGCAGCCGTGGCGTGCTGCCGTAGAGCGCCAGACACAGCGCGTCGAGCAGGGTGCTCTTGCCGGCCCCGGTGGGGCCGGTGATCGCGAACAGCCCGGCGTCGCGCAGCGGCGGCGCGGTGAAATCGAGCGTCAGCGGCCCGGGAATCGAGGCGAGGTTGGCCAGTCGTAGCGCCAGAATCTTCATGAGTGCTGCTCCGTTGCGCCCGGGCTTGACGCCTTCGTCTGTGGGTCGACGTCAGCCTCCAGCACGTCCTGCTGCAGCCGGTCGAAGTCGGCGAGCACCGCGTCTCCCGGCGGTTCGCCCCAGCGCTGCTGCCAGGCGCGGCTGAACAGCTCGCGCGGGGTGATATCGTCAAGCGACAGCCGGGCATCGGGGCGCTCGGTGCGCTGCTCGGGGAGCTGGCGCTTGAGGCGCAGCAGGCGCACGGCTTTGCCGTCGAGGGCGCTCTCGATGCGCGAGCGCAGGTCCGGCAGCGGGGCGTCGAGGGTCACGCTGACCTCGAGCCAGGGCCAGCGCTCCCGGGGCAGGTCGGGGTCGTGTTCAAGGTCGGTCAGCTGCTGTTCGATGCGTTCCAGCGGCGCTGGGCCGAGGCGCAGCATTTCTACCGGGCGCGGAATCATCAGCGCTTGGCTGCTGACGAGCGCGGCGCCGTCCAGGCAGACCTCGACCACCTGATGGGGGTAGTCCACCTCGCTGAAGTCCATGGGCAGGGGGCTGCCGCTGTAGCGAATGCGCGGCTCGCCGACCTGCTGGGCGCGGTGCAGATGACCCAGCGCCACGTAGGCGATGTCGTCGGGAAACAGCGCCGCCGAAATCGACTCTTCGCCGCCGATCACGATGGGGCGCTCGCTGTGCTCCGATACCGCCGCGCCGTGCAGATGGGCATGGCTCATGGCTACCAGCGCCTGGTCGGGCTGGCGCTGCCGGCGCGCGGCCCGGATCAGCGCCGCGTGCACCCGGGCAATCCCGGCGGGATAGTCGTTAGCGTCGCTGTCATCATTGTTCAAGCCGCGTCCGGTGACCTCGGCGGGGCGCAGAAACGGCAGCGCCAGACACCAGGCGCGGGTTGCGCCGCCGGCATCGGTCAGCGGCACCAGCAGGCGCTGGGCGTCGAGCTCGCCATCCTCCAGCCAGGCCACCCGGCCCAGGGCGTGGGTGCGCAGGCTGCGCATCAGCGGGGCGGGCAGCTCGATGCGGTTGCCGCTGTCGTGATTGCCGGCGATCAGCACGATATCCAGCGTCGGCAGACGCCGGTGGGCGCGTACAATAAAGTCGTAGAGCAGCTCCTGGGCGCGCAGCGACGGGTTGACCACGTCGAAGATGTCGCCGGCGACCAGCAGCGCATCGGCCTGGCGCTCCTCTAGGGTGGTCAGCAGCCAGTCGAGAAACAGGCGCTGCTCCTCGAAGCGCTCCTGGCCGTGGAAGCTCTGGCCCAGGTGCCAGTCGGCGGTGTGGATCAACTTCACGAGGCGGCTCCGTGCAAGGGATGGTCTAGAGGGGCTATCTTAACGCGTAAGCCACCGAATAATCAGGAGAATGGCCATGAATACGCTGGCGCTGCACGACTGGAACCTGGCGCCCCGCGAGGCGGTGGCCCTGCAGCGCCGGCTGGCGGGGCGGGTCGAGCGTGTCGACCGCATCGATGCGGTGCGCCATATCGCCGGCGTGGACATCGGCTTCGAGCAGGGCGGCGAGATCACCCGCGCTGCGGTGGTGGTGCTGGCCTGGCCGCCTCGGCCTGACGGCACCTTCGACGTGGTGGAGCAGGCGCTGCAGCGTGAGCCGACGCGCATGCCGTATATCCCGGGGCTGCTGTCGTTTCGCGAAGTGCCGGCGGCGCTGGGCGCCTTCGCCAGGCTGACGACCCGCCCCGAGCTGGTGATGGTCGACGGCCAGGGGATCGCCCATCCGCGAAGGCTTGGCGTGGCCAGCCACCTGGGGCTGTGGCTGGACCTGCCCACCATCGGCGTGGCCAAATCGCGCCTGACCGGCCGCCACGACGTGCCCGGTCCCGAGCGCGGCGACTGGACGCTTTTAGAAGACCCGCGCGCCGCTGAGGTGATCGGCGCGGTGCTGCGCACGCGACCCAAGGTCAAGCCGGTGTTTGTCTCGCCGGGCCATCGGCTGTGCCTGGCCACGGCGCTGGAGTGGGTGATCGCCTGTCTGGGCCGCACTAAGCTGCCGGAGCCGACGCGCCTGGCCGACCGACTGGCCTCGCGGCGCGATGGTCGAAGCGGCGAGATGCGATAGCGTCGCGTTTAGCGCGCGCCTGTGCCATCTTGACAGCAGTGCGGATGCGGGGCAGCGGTGGGCGACGGTGATGGGCCATCACCCGCGCGTCGCGCGCGTGCTGGAGCCGGTCGCCACGCCGAAGGCGCAGCGCAAGGCGGAGGACGAGGGGCATTACATTCAGTCGGTGCTGCCGGTGCGCGTGGAGGTGGATCTGCCGGAGGGTGAAACGTGGCAGCGCCTGGTGTGGCTGCACCACATGCGCTATCCGAAGTACCCGGACCAGACGCATCGGCCGGTGACGGTGGACGTGCCGACGGTGGGCGAGGTGCGCATCGCATTCAGTCGGCAGCGCTACCAGTTGCCTTTCGCGATGGCGTTGCGGGACTTCACGATGACGCCGTATGAAGGCTCGAACATTCCGCGCGAC
>DATHXP010000473.1:0-3288 GCA_035459605.1 Halomonas sp.
TCGGTCGTTGTTGGCGTCTCGGCTTGCTGCCTCAGGTACAGGAACAGGAAAGCTGCGGTCAGCGCCATCAGCACGGAAGCGCCGGCCAGCAGCCAGACCCACCCGGTTACGTTTTCCATACGTTCTCCATGCGCTACGTTCCTGGATTGAGCGAGCTTGTCTGTGTGTCGCTTATACCATAGGGCCTCGGCATTTAAGGGAAAAACTTTAGCCTGCCGTGCGGCCGTATTTCGCCGGCTTTTGTCTGTTTCCTCGCTCAGGTTCTGCTCTGGCCTGCCGATAGTTCACGTAGCGGTAATTCGCTGCGACGCATGCCGCACGGCATGGCAACATGAGCAAGGGAGAAAAGATGCGGAATCTGTCGATACGCGCCGGGCTGCTGCTGGCCTTTGGCATCCTGGTGATGATGGTACTGAGCATTAGCGCGCTCAGCTTTTACGCAAGCAGCGTCAGCGGATCGGCGCTGCATGAGCTGGTCAGGGTGAATCTGGCTCAGGCCAATGCCGCTAACCGTGCCGAAGTGCATCTCAACGAGATGCGTAGCCATATCGTGCGCTTCGGTGAGTATAACCGCCGCAATATGGGCAAGGAGGCGTCCGTCGAGCTCAGGCTGGCGGTGGATTCGCTGGCCCGAGCCGATGAGCGCATGGCGGAGTTTCGCAATACCGTCATTGGGTCGTTGCCTGAGCGCCGTCGCCTGATGGGTGAGCTGACGGCCTCCTATGATGACCTGGTCAGTCCGGCGTTTCGCGAGGCCCTGCACGCCAGTGACATGGACAAGGTGTTTGGCCTTCGCGCGCAGTTCAGCGAGGCCGGCAATCGCTTCGCCGAGCAGATGCGGGAGTTTATGGCGTTTTCCGAGGCGCGCAGCGAAATAGGCTATGCCAAGGCGAGCCAGGTGGCCGGCTGGCTGTCAAAGGTGCAGATTGGCGCCATTGTGCTGGCGCTGCTGGTGGCGGCCGTGGTGCTCACGCTGATTACGCGGCGCGTGGTGGCCCCGCTGCGCGAGGCGGTGACGCACTGCGGGCGCATTGCCAAGGGCGACTTGACCGCCACCATTCGCACCGGCAGCGGCAATGAGATCGGCCAGCTGCTGGGCGCCCTGGGCGATATGCAGCAGCAGATGAAGCACCTGGTCGGTTCGCTGCGGGCCAGCAGCGACAACGTGGCCAGCGGCGCGTCCCAGATTGCCGCCGGCAGCCAGGATCTGTCGGCGCGCACCGAGCAGCAGGCCGCTGCGCTGCAGGAAACCGCCTCGAGCATGGAGGAGATCGCCTCGACGGTGCGTCAGAATACCGAGACCGCCGACAAGGCCAACCAGCTCTCCGGCGATGCGGCCAGCAAGGCCGAGTCGGGCGCCAGCGAAGTCGAAGAGACCGTCGCGCTGATGCAGGGGATGGAAGAAAGTTCGCGCAGGATCGGTGAGATCATCGAGGTGATCGACTCCATCGCCTTTCAGACCAACATTCTGGCCTTGAACGCTTCGGTAGAGGCGGCCCGCGCCGGCGAGCATGGCCGGGGGTTTGCCGTGGTGGCAAGCGAGGTGCGCCAGCTGGCCAGCCGCAGCGCCCAGTCGGCCCAGGAAATTCGCGGCATGGTGAATGAAATCTGCGAGCGTATCCAGCAGGGGGCCGCCCAGGCCGGGCGCAGCGGCGAGGGTATTCGTGAGGTGGTAGAAGCCATTCGTCAGATGGCTACCATGATCAACGAGCTGGCGCACTCGGCCCAGGAACAGCAGTTTGGCGTTGAGCAAGTGGGCAGCGCAGTGACCGAGATGGATACGGTCACCCAGCAAAACGCTTCGCTAGTGCAGCAGACCAGCACCGCTGCGGTGACCCTTGAGGGCGAGTCGCGCCGCCTGGCGGATCTGATCGCCACGTTCCGGGTGGACGAGAAGCGCAGCGGTGCGCCGACCCCGGCGCCTGCCTCCGGCGCGGAGAGCCGCCCAGCGGTCGAGCGCAGCGGCAAACCGCATGCTGAGCGCGCTGAGCCGCGGGCGAAAAGCGCCCGGCGCGAGCCCGAATGGGAGGAGTTTTAAGACGCGGCGGGTTGTACCCGCAGGGCGCGGCACCTAAGGTTGGCTTTTTTCCCCATGCCTGTAGATGCGCGCCCGGAGGTGCTGCATGATCGACAAGCGCCGCGAGACGGGGCGTCACGATGCGCTGCTGGAGCTGCTGCCGCCGGAGGATGAGGGCGGCAGCTGGATGATCAGCTATGTCGACGTCATGACGCTGCTGGTGGTTTTACTGGTGCTGATTATTGCCCTGGACCGCATTGGCGGCGGGCCGGCGCTGGGCGATTCCGGGGCCGCTGCCGAGGGCGCTCGCCCGCTGGCATCTGCTCGGGGCAGCGCGCCGCTGGGCGTGCCGCTGCCTGAGCCGCTGGGAAATCTTCTGGCTGAGCTCTCTAGGGTGCCATTGGTCGTGCCTGCGAAACCGGCGGAGTACGAGTCTGTCGCAAAGGGTCTTTTGCCCCGAGCGGTTTCTGCTGCGCTGGGCGTGGCCGGCCTGCCGCTGGCTGTGCCGGCTTCAGCGGGCGAGGAAGTAAGCAGCAAGGCCATTGCTGCCGCGAGTGCGGTGGCCGAGGCGTGGCGGGAGGCGCCCTATATACCTGACCTGGAAGGGGTGGAAGTGTCGCGTATTCCCGAGGGGGTGCGCCTGCGGGTGGAAGATCACCTGCTGTTTCCCACCGCCGAGGCACAGCTGACCGACGCCGGCCTGGCGCTGGTCGCGGGGCGTCTGCGCGAGCTGGTGGAGCGCCACCCCGGCGAGGTGGCGGTGGAAGGGCACTCCGACAGCCGGTCGATCAGCACCGAGCGTTTCCCTTCCAACTGGGCGCTGTCCAGCGCCCGGGCCATTGCCATCGTCGAGGCGCTGGTGAGCGCCGGCGTCGCCCCCGACCGCCTGCGCGCCGTGGGGCTGGCCGATACCCGCCCGCTGGCCGACAACCGCAGCGCCGAAGGGCGCGCCCGAAATCGTCGGGTCGAGGTGACGATTCAGGCTCTCAGATAAATTAGACTCCGGCCAAACACTGGCCCGAGACTAGGACCAGCCCTGGGTTCCCATGTTGACCGCACGGGCGATGATGTCGTATTGGCTGAGCGAGGGTCTGGACGCCGGCGTCGAGTTTTGAGGAGCGCCGTTTTGGCGGGCGCTGTCCATCTCGCTCTGCAGCTGGGACAGTTCGAGCCGGGCGGCCAGCATATACTGGCGCGCCCGGGCGGCAACCTGGTGGTCCTTGGGCGAGGGGTCGCCCGGCGCCAGGGCAGCGCTGATCACCTGCTGCATC
>DATHXP010000474.1:0-3204 GCA_035459605.1 Halomonas sp.
GCGCGACAAGGTGTGTGCCAACCCGAAAAACGCCGTGACGCCGCAGGACTTTCGCGTCTATCTGGTGGCCCACTCCATGGGCGGGCTGATCTGCCGTGCTTTTCTGCAGAACTCTCGGCTCGGCTCCGATGAGGCGCGCGCCGCGGTGGACAAGCTGTTTACCTACGCCACGCCCCACAACGGCATCGACCTGCGCATCGTGCGCAACGTGCCGGGATGGCTCACCTTTGGCGATATCAACAACTTCAACCGCGAGCGCATGGCCAAGTACCTGGGGCTTGCCGACAGCGACGATGTCTCGGTGGTCAAAGGCTTTGCGCCGGAGCGTATCTTCAATCTGGTCGGCACCAATCCGCGCGACTATAGCGTGGCCGGGGGCCTGTCTTCCTGGGCGGTCGGCGAGGCGAGCGATGGCCTGGTGCGCATCGAGAATGCCACGACCCATGGGCCGGGCAGGAGCGGAGACGATATTACCTCGCCCCGGGCCTTCGTCTATCGCAGCCACTCGGGGCACTACGGCATCGTTAACTCGGAGGCGGGCTATCAGAACCTGAGGCGCTTTCTGTTCGGGCAGTGGCGGGTGGACGGCATCCTGGAAATCGACGCTATCAGCCTGCCGGTGGAGGTTCAGAAGGCCAAGGACGACGGCAAGACCGTTCGCGCCTCCTACCAGTTCGAGGTAGTGGTCAGCGTCAGGGGGGCGCAATGGCAGATGACGCGGCGCGAGTCGCGCGAGAATTCGGCGATCTTCCGCCGCTTCGCCGATCTTTTTCCGGACCGCGCGAGCTCGGGCGGAAGCGCCGAGCGCGCCAGGCTACCCTACCTGTTTTCCGTGTTTCTCGATGAGGCGCAGAGCGTCAAGGCGTCCCGGTCGGTGAGCTTTGCGGTGGATCTCAAGGTGCTGGTGCCCGATTACGAGGTGGACGGGGTGCTGTTTCGCAAGCGCCATTACGAAGGCGGCTTCATCCTGCACCAGCTGATTTTGATCGAGCTGCTGCCCGGCGCCAAGGACCTGAGCGAATGTCGCATCAAGTATGGCTTTCAGGAGACCAACCCGGGCAAGCCGGGCATCCAGGCCCAAACCCAGGTCATCGGCGGCGACGATGAGCCGCCCAGGCTCACCTTCACGATCCCCCTGGAGCAGAAGGCGCGACCGGGACTGCGGGGCAGGCTGCGCGTGACGGCCAGGCAGTGGTCTTGAAGCGAGGGCGTCAAGCAGAGCGTCAGCTGCCAGAAGCCGCCCCGCCAACCATACCGCTGCGCATGCTGCTGGTGGTGGACTGCTCGCGCAGCTGCCGCGCGACGCTGTCTTCCGGCGCTCCCGCCAGCTCGCGGAACATGCCCATGGAGCCGAGCAGCGCGGAGGACTCGTAGGGCACAAACACCCGCTCGCCGTCCTGGGCCATTTTCGGCAGCATCTTGATATAGCTCTGGCCGAGCAGATAGCCGATAACGGTGTGCTTGTCGGCTTCCTGGTCGCCCAGCGCGCCCAGCACCAGCTTGATCGACTCCTGCTCGCCCTGGGCGCGCAGAATCGCGGACTCGCGGTCGCCTTGGGCGTTGAGGATGGCCGATTCGCGCTGGCCCTGGGCCATGGCGATGGCGGCCGACTTCTCGCCTTCGGCCTCGGTCACGGTGGCGCGGCGCTTGCGCTCGGCGGCCATCTGCAGGCGCATGGCGGACTCGACCTCTTCGGGCATCGCGATGTCCTGGACCTCGACCCGGGAAATCTTCACGCCCCACTTGGAGGCGGCGTCTTCCATGGCGGCCTGGATCTCGTTGTTGACCTCGGCGCGCGACTCGAACAGCTTGTCCAGCTCCATCTTGCCGACCACCGAGCGCAGGGTGGTCTTGGCCAGCACCTCCACGGCCTGACTCATGTTCTCGACCTCATAGACGGCGCGCCTGGGGTCGATGATCTGATAGTAGAGGGCTCCGTTGATGGTCACAGTGACGTTATCGGTGGTCACCACCGGCTGGCCGGGAAAGTCCATCACCGTCTCGCGGCGGTCGATACGGGTCTCGCTGCTGGTGATGGGGTGATACTCGTCGCCCAGCTTGCGGTAGCGGATCATGCTGATGGGGCGGGGCTGTTCGATAAACGGGATAATGATATTGACGCCGCTTTCCAGCAGCCGGTTGAACGAGCCGAGGCGCTCGATGACCATGACTTCCGACTGGCGCACGACAACGAGCCCCTTGACGATGATCATCACGCCGATGACGACGATGAGCAGGCCAAAGATCAGGCCCGGGCTGAGACTTGCCATATTCAAGATTCCTTGTCTGAGGAGGTGGCTGACGAAGCGTCTGGTGACGTGAGGGGATGCCGGTCGGCGGGCGAGGTGGGGGCGACATGGACGATGGCCGTGGTGCCTTCGAAGCGCTCGAAGACGACCTCGGTGCCCTCGGGCAGGCGGGTTTGCCGGGTGCCGCTGACGCGCAGGCGATACAGGTCGCCGTTGATCAGGAGCACCGAGGCGGCATCGAAGTCACGCTGCCTCACCACATAGCGGCGCCCGTGCTCCACGCCGCTGCCGGTGGTGCCGTAGTTCACCCCGCGAGGCGAGAAGCGCGGGCGAATGACCCAGATGGCTACGGGTACCAGGATGCCGGAGAACAGCCCCATGCCCAGCAGCTGGCCCGGCAACGCCAGGCCCAGCGCAGGCAGGATGGCCGTCAGGGCGGCGGCCACGGCCAGGGCCAGCAGCAGCAGGGTGCCGGACATGAGTTCGCCAAGCCCCAGCAGCAGGGCGATGACAAGCCAGGTGTAAGCGGGGTGCCACTCCATGGTCGCTTCCTTAGGATGATTGCGAGTAGCCGCAAGACGACGCCGGCCAGCCAGGCGTCCGTCACGCGGTGCTGCCAACCGGTCTGCTATGATGCCTTCTTTTTCTGCTGAGGCAAGATTAAGTGAACGCTTTGGTCTACTGGCTGGACATGGTCGGGGTCATGGTCTTTGCGCTGTCGGGAGTGGTAATCGCCTGCCGTTCGCGCATGGATCCCTTTGGCATGCTGGTGCTGGCAGCGGTGACGGGCATCGGCGGCGGCACCCTGCGCGATCTGGTGCTGGGAGAGCGTCCGGTGTTCTGGGTCAGCAATCCGGCCTATCTGTGGGTCGTCATTGCCACCGTGGCGCTGGCGATGCTGGGCCTTCACTATATCCATCGGCTGTCGCGGATATTTCTGCCGGTGGCCGACGCC
>DATHXP010000475.1:0-1691 GCA_035459605.1 Halomonas sp.
ACTGCTCGATTTCGGTTTTCGACACGCGGATCTCTTTTAGCTGCCGGCTTCGATAGCCGGCGCGGTCAGGAGCGTCTGCCAGCGTCAGGAGGAACAGGGTCATGGCAATCGGTGAAGGCAACAGGCAGGTGAAACACTGGAAAAGCACCGCGGCGCTGGCGCTGGCCGTCATTGCGCTGAGCGGCCCGTTGGCGCCTGCCAGCCAGGCGGCAGTATCGGATTTTTCGAGCGTTGAGTCGTGGCGGCAGCTGAGCGACGCCGAGCTCGGGCAGCTGCGCGGCCGCTTCGTGGACAAGGGGCGGATCATGTTCTTCGGCATTCAAATGTCGAGCAAATGGCGCACCTCGGCGGGCGAGGATCTGATGGCCGGGGCAAATCTGCGCGGCGATTTAAGCGGCGCAACGCCAAGCGTTACCTACGAACCCTATCTGACCATGGAAACGGTGGACGCCCTGCCAGGTTTGACGTCGGGCAATGGAGCTATCGTGCGCGATGCCGGTACCGGCAACGCGCGCGGCGTGGCGCAGACCATCCAGGCCGGCGGCAACCTCAACGTGGCGGCCAACGAGCTGCAGATCGAGGTGCGGGATGCCGCCGGGTATCGCGCATCGAGCGGCGCCAGCGCGTCCAACATGGAGCAGCGGCTCCCCTCGGGCACTCGAATGACCGTCAGCAGCGGTGCCCAGGGGCTGGGGGTTGAGCTGCAGGTACCCGGGCTGGGCAGCGTTACGCAGTCCATCGAGCCCAGCCGCGGGCTGCGCCAGTCGATCCAGCTAACCAGCGACTCTCAGCGGGTGCATAATATAACGCGGCTGCAGCTGTACATGGGCGGCGGCGGGACTGCAGGTGCCAAGGCGGCCGGCGTGCTGGGCGCCGTTGATTCGGCGCGTCAACTAAGGCGTTAAGCGCGCGTGACGGTGGGCACAGGGCTGGCTATACTGGCTCGGCACTGTGTTGGCTACCGCTTAACATGGCGCTGGCCCGTCGAGGACGGGCCAGCGCGTTTTTACATTTTGACAGTCGGCTCTCGGCGCAAGGGCCTGCGAGGCCTCGCCCCTTGGCCGGCGCTGTGGTCCTCAAATAAGCAGAAGGAGAGACGTGTGGTTGAGACGAAGTCGTTCAAGGCCGGGCGCGTACCGGCGGTTTCTTTACCCCTGGCGGTAGCGCTGGTCGGTATTCCAATGGCTCAGGCCCAGGTGTCCGACAGCAGCGAAGAGGTGGTGCGCGAGGCCAGGCCCAGCCAAAGCGTGGAGAACATCCTGCGCGAGGAGCACGCGCTGTTCTCCGACCGCCTGACCATCGAGCCGGGCATCAACTACTCCTACTCCGACAGCTCCCAGCTGGCGCTGCGCGGCTTTCTGGCGCTGGACGCCATCTTCCTGGGGGAGATCAACGTCGATGCCGTCAAGAGCCATATCACCACCTTCGATCTGAATACCCGCTACGGCTTGACCCCCCGGCTGGAGCTGGGGCTCAACATTCCCTTTATCTACCGCAGCAGCACCTATCAGTCGATAGGGGCCGGCGGCGCGACTAATCTCAACAGCGAGGCGACGGTGGATGAGGCGGGCCTGGGCGATATCAGCGCCTCGCTGGCCTATCGACTGCTGCCCGAGACCCAGACCCGCCCCGACGTGGTGGTCAGCCTGGGGGTGCGTGCGCCCACCGGCACCGATCCCTACGGCATCAAG
>DATHXP010000476.1:0-4246 GCA_035459605.1 Halomonas sp.
ACGTGCGGGGGTTCTCGCTGGTGCAGGCACCGTTCGAACCCGATCTGGTGGCCGCCACCCGCATGCGCGACACGGCATTCAAACGGGTGTTGAAGAATCTGCCCATCGGCACGGAGCTGAAACTGGACGCGCCCTACGGCGATTTCACGCTGCACAAGACCGAAACCACTCCCGCGGTGTTTATCATTGGCGGTATCGGCGTCACCCCGATACGCGCCATGGTCGCCCAGGCCAGTCACGACAGGACCGCCCACCGCATGACGCTCCTGCACGCCTCGCGCACCCCGCAAGACCTGCCGTTCAAGGGCGATTTCGAGCAGTTTGCCCAGCAGAATCCGAATTTTCGCTATATCCCGACCGCTACCGATTCCGCCCCCGACGACTGGCAGGCAGAGCGTGGTCGCGTCGACGCGGACATGGTCAGGAGATACGTGCCCGACCTGCACGCACCGATCTACTACCTGTCGGGGCCGGAAGGCATGGTCAAGGCCATGCGCCAGCTTCTGGTGGACCTCGAAATCAACGAAGACAATATTCGCACCGAGGAATTCGCCGGGTACTGATAGGGGTGAGCGTGTCCTGATCTGGATTCAGGCTCCCCTTCGAGCTGGATGCCGCCACATCGCCCCTGGTGCAGTGACTATTATCGTTTGGCGCGCTGGGCGGTCGTGCCGCTTTCAGGTTCAATGCGAGCCCAGATGCGAGCCGAGCGTGGAGATAAACTCCCGGTGCGCCGAGGCGGCGCGGGTAAAGCGCTGGTAGACGGCCACTTTGGCGGCGTCTTCGATGAGCATCCAGACGAGACAGTAGCCCCAGATCAGGCCGACGTCGCGCCAGCCGATCGGGGTGATCAGGCCGAAAGGGAAGATCACGAACAGCGTCGCCAGTACTTTGGTGCCGATAGCCGACCACAGCAGCAGCGGTGACGGGAGCGGACGGCGCCACAGCGGCTGACGAGTGCGGGCGACGAACATCGTGAGGTGCCCGGCAACGGCCAGCTTGAGGAAGATAAAGGTCTGGATCTGGTTGACCGGAAGCTGCATCCACTCCCTGGCGATCCATAGCATGCCGAAGGTTTCGATCACGCCGATGAGACCGAGCACGGTGGACACGGTGAGCATGCGGTGCATGTGCCAGCGGACCGGCCTGGGGTCCAGCCAGGCGTTGTCGGAGGCGATGGCCATGATCGGCACGTCGTTGAAGAAGGCCAGCAGGATGATCATGATCGCGGTGATCGGATAGAGGTCGAAGGCGACCATCGCCAGCACGACGAAGAACATGATGCGGATGGTCTCGGCGATGCGGTAGATGACATAGGCGTTCATGCGCGCGAAGATGCGACGCGCCTCCTCGACCGCGGTGACGATGGTCGCCAGCCCCGGCGCCGTGAGGATCAGATCGGCCGCCGCGCGAGCGGCGTCGGTGGCGCCGCTGACGGCGATGCCGACATCGGCTTGCTTGAGCGCCGGGGCATCGTTGACGCCGTCGCCGGTCATCGCCACCAGATGGCCGCGCTCCTGCAGCGCCTTGACGATGGCGTATTTGTGCTCGGGGAAGACTTGCGCGAAACCGTCCGCCGTCTCGATGCGCCCGGCCTCATCGGACGACAGGTGCCCCTTGGCGGCGGCCTGCGCCAGCAGATCGCCGGCGGGCTGGATGTCGTTGTCAAGGCCGAGCCGGCTCGCGGTCTCGCGCGCGATGGCGAGATTGTCGCCGGTGACCATCTTGACCGCGATGCCGTGTTCGCCGGCCTGGCGGATGGTTTCCGCTGAGTCCTCGCGCAGCGGGTCGAGCAGCGGAAGAATGCCCAGGAAACGCCAGGCGCCGGCGGCATCGGTGCGTGCCACACCGAGGGTGCGGTAGCCCTTGGCGCCAAACTTGTCGATGAGCCCGACGGCGCGTTCGGCGTCTTCGCCGGTGAGTTCAGCGAGTTTCATGATGACCTGCGGGGCGCCCTTGGCGACCTTGAACTCGCGGCCGTCGTCGCCGCGCACATCGGCTTGGGTGCGCTTGCTGACCGGGTCGAAGGGCACGAATTCGGTTTGAACGTAGCCCTCGGCCTTGCGCGCATCAGCCAACCCGCCGATCACCGCCAGATCGATGACGTCGGCATTTTCCGCCCGGCTCGCCAGCGCCGCCGCCACAATCAGATCCTGCGCGTCGGCGGCGTCGAATACGGCCGGCTCGGCAAGCGTAAGCCTGTTGCGGGTGAGCGTGCCGGTCTTGTCCGAGCACAGGATATCGATCCCTGCCATTTCCTCGATCGACTGCAGGCGCGAGACAATGGCCTTTTGTTTCGACAGCCTGAGCGCCCCGGCCGCCATGGTCACCGCCAGCACCGCTGGCATGGCGACGGGAATCGACGCAACGGTCAGGATCAGCGCGAACTGCACCATTTCGACCAGCGGCTGATCACGAAACAGCTGCACGACGATGAGAATGGCGACCAGCGCGAGACTGATGAAGATCAGGTAGTCGCCGATCGCCAGCACCGCCTTCTGGAAATGCGAGGGGGCGGCGGCGCCCTGCACCAGGCCGGCGGTGCGTCCAAAAAAGGTATTCGCGCCGGTGGCGCTCACCACGGCCAGCATTTCGCCCTGTTTGGCCACCGAGCCCGCGTAGGCGACCTCACCCGCCTGCTTGTTGACCGGCAGCGACTCGCCGGTTAGCGCGGATTGATCGACGGCGAGCCAGGCACCCTCAATGAGCTTTGTATCGGCGGGAATGACGTCGCCGGCGCGCACGCGGATCACGTCGCCAGGCACCAGGTCGGCGGCGTCGCGCAGGCCCCACTGTCCGTCCCGCAGGACCCGCGCCTTGATCGCAAGCTGGCTTTTCAGCGCATCGAGCGCATTGGCGGCCTTGAATTCCTGCCAGAAGCCGACGACGGCGTTGAAAATCAGCAGGGCCGCAATGATGATGAAATCAGGCCAGTGATGCAGCAGCGCCGAAAGAATGGCCGCGACCTCGATCATCCAGGGAATCGGTCCCCAGAAATAGCCGAGAAATTTCAGCAGCGGCCGGCGTTTCTTTTCCGCCAGCCGGTTGGCGCCGAACTCTTCCAGCCGGGCGCTGGCCTCGGCCTCGCTCAAGCCTGTCGCGCGGGTATCGAGCCGCTCGATCAGCGCTTCGATGGAGAGGGTTTCGATCGCTTTGCTGTCGATGCGCTGCACCATGGTCGCCCCCCTTTTTAGCGCGCATGGCGGCGTCTATTCTTAGCCTCCAGACGCCACCCGCCACCCGCTCACTGGGCGGTATAGCCGCCATCGACGACGAGTTCCGATCCGGTGGCAAACTTGGATTCTTCGGAGGCGAGGTAGAGAACGGCATAGGCGACATCGTCGGGCTCGCCCAGATGGCCAAGCGGATGCTTCGCCTCCAGCTCCGCGCGCGCCTTGGCGGCGTCGCCGTCTTCGGCAATCGCCTCGAGGAAGCCCTGCACCATTTTGGTGTCAATAAAGCCCGGATGCACGGTGTTGACGCGGATGTTGTATTGGTTCTTCGCGCAGTGCAGCGCGGCTGAGCGGCTGAGCAGGGCGACGCCTGCCTTGCTGGCGTCATAGGCCACCATGCGGCTGTCGCCGACCAGGCCTTCGATGGACGAGATGTTGATGATCGAGCCGCCGCCGCTGTTCTTCATCGCGGCAATCGCCTTCTGGGTCCCCAGCATGGTGCCTTCGAGATTGATGCTCATGACCCAGCGCCACTCCTCGAGCGTAATCGCCTCGATGTTCTCGCCGGCGCCGACGCCGGCGTTATTCACCAGAATGTCGAGCTTGCCGTAGGTGCGGATGGTTTCGGCGACGGCCCTGTCCCAGTCTGCTTCGCTGGTCACATCGAGCGTCACGAAATTCGCCTCGCCGCCCGCATCCGCGATCTGCCCGAGCACTTCTTCAGAGCCATCGGCCTTGCGGTCGGTGAGCATCACCCTGGCGCCTTCCCGCGCCAGCAGGGCACTGATCGCTGCGCCCAGGCCGCGGCGCGCGCCGGTCACCAGGGCGACCTTGTCTTTGACTCTGTTCATTTCAGTTTCTCCCGCGTCGTTCATGAGGCAATTTCGCGCGCCAGCGCAACGCTCTGCGCTCACTGCTGCAGCACATAGGTCCCCGGCGCATCGCATAGCGGCTGCAGACCGGCTTTCGGCCTGCCCATTGGCGGCGGTTCGACGGGCTCGCCCGAGCGTTCGTTCAACCAGGCTGACCATGCCGGCCACCAAGACCCCTGCTCGGGCAGCGCTTCGGCAAAC
>DATHXP010000477.1:0-4493 GCA_035459605.1 Halomonas sp.
GAATGCATTGAAGAGATTCTGACCAGGTATTCGATCGAGATCAGTCACGGCTGGTGGAACCGCTACAAGAGAGACCACTACCGGTTCGTCGACCAGAACATCAAGGACAATGCCGCCAAGGAACCCTGGAGCTGTCATTGATTCTTGTCGTCGCTCAAGACACCAAGCCGCCGTTTATCAGGAGGTAAATCAATGTCGACGATGCCATCTATCCTGGTGGTCAACTGTGGTTCATCCAGCCTCAAGTTTGCCGTGTTCGGCCTGGCCGATGACCTCGATCGACTGTTGTGGGGCACGGCCAGCGGCATCGGCACCGAGCTGGGCCAGTTTCGCGTGATGGATGCCTCGGGACAAGCACTCGCAAACAGCGATGTGCGGCTCGAGGATCATGCGGCGGCCATTGCCCACCTCGGCGAGCTCCTGCGTCAGCAAGAAGGCGAAGGACTGAACCTGGTCGGTATCGGCCATCGGGTGGTCCACGGCGGGCCGGACTGCGACTGTTCGCAGCGCGTCGACGACGCGCTGCTGCGCCGGCTGGAAACGCTGATCCCGCTCGCCCCGCTGCATCTACCGCACAACCTGGCCGGCATCGCCGCCATGCGCGCGCATTTCCCCGACGTGCCCCAGCTCGCCTGCTTCGACACGGCGTTTCACCACGGCCTGCCCGAGGTCGCCCGGCACACCGGGCTGCCCCGAGAGTACGCGGCCCAGGGCGTGCGTCGCTACGGCTTCCACGGGCTCTCCTACGAATTCATCGTCGAGAATCTGGTGCAACGCCACGGCCCGGCGGCACTCGATGAACGCCTGATCGTCGCGCATCTGGGCAATGGCGCCTCCCTGGCGGCGATCCAAGGTGGGCGCAGCGTCGAGACAACAATGGGTTTCAGCGCCCTCGGCGGCATGCCCATGGGCACCCGCTGCGGCGACCTGGACCCCGGCATCCTGCTGTATCTGGCCGGACAGCAGGGACTCGATTCCCAGGCGCTCGAAACGTTGCTCTACCGGCGCTCCGGCCTGCTGGGCCTGTCCGGCGTGAGCGCCGACATGCGCGAGCTCCTGGCGCGCCGTGACGACATCCCGCAGGCCGCCCAGGCGGTCGACTTCTTCTGTCATCGCGCCCGCCACTTCATCGGCGCCCTGAGCGCCGCCCTCGGCGGGCTGGACCGGCTGGTCTTCACCGGCGGCATCGGCGCGCACGCACCGGCCATTCGCGCGCAGATCTGCGATGGCCTGGGGTATCTGGGCATCACGCTGGATGACGGGCGCAACCGCGAGCCCGAGCCGCTGATCTCTACCGCCGAGAGCCGGGTCCAGGTGGAAGCCGTGACTACCGATGAAGAACGGATGATCGCCACGCACGTGCAGCGCCTGTACGCCAACCAACGGGAGGATATATGACCAAGATGCCATTACCAGGCCTTGCAACGCTCGATGACCTGATTCAGCAGGCCCGGGACGGGGACCCGATACGAGTCGCTGCGGTCAACGCGGCCCAGGCGGCGGTGCTGGAAACGCTGCGTGACGCGGTGCGGCTCGGAGTCGCCGAACCGCTGCTGATCGGCCGACCCGCCGAGATCGCCGAGGTCGCCGCAACGCTCGGCTGGGAGATCGACCCGGCAGCGGTGATCGAGGCCGACTCGGAGGCCGACGCCGCCCGTCGCGGGGTGGAACTCGTGCACGACGGTCACGCCGATGCGCTGATGAAGGGGCACATCCACACCGATACGTTCATGCGTGCCCTGCTCGACGCTGAGCACGGCTTGCGCCAGCCTGACCAGCGCGTCAGCCACGTCTTCCTGGTGGACGTGCCCAGCCATCCCCGCTTGCTGGCCATCAGCGATGCGGCGGTGAACATCGCGCCGGACCTCAACGCCAAGGCGCAGATCCTGCAGAACGCCATCGCGCTGATGCACATGATGGGCGTCGAGACGCCCCGGGCGGCGGTGATCTCGGCGGTGGAGACCGTCAACCCGGCGATCGTCTCTACCCTGGACGCCGCCTGCCTGACGCTGATGGCCCGCCGCGGACAGATCGCCGGCGCCGAGGTCGACGGCCCGCTGGCCTTCGACAACGCCATCTCCGAGCGCGCCGCCCGGGAGAAAGGCATCGAGTCGCCGGTGGCGGGCCAGGCGGACATCCTGCTGATGCCGGACCTGGTCTCCGGCAACGTCCTGGCGAAGAACCTGGAATACCACGCCGGCGCCACCGCGGCGGGTGTGCTCATGGGGCTGGCGGTGCCGGTGGTGTTGAGCTCTCGGGCCGACCCGCCCGAGGCACGCCTGGCGGGACTGGGGGTCGCGGCGCTGATGTACCGGGCAGGCATCCGCCTGCCGCCCCCCACCGTATCCGAGACGGAGACCGCCTTCCACTGCGCCCCGCAGCCCGAGTCGGCCTGCTGCCCCAAGGAGGTGTGCTGATGGATGCCACCGTCAAGACGCACGATGCCCCCAAGACGAACACCGTCGAAGCGTCGGCAACGACCGCACCCGATGCGACGGCCGACCAGCGCCTGAACGCACTGCTCGGCATGCTCACCGGCGGTCTATCGCCAAGCGCCGTGCAGCAGGCCTGGTGGGACTGGGCGCAGCATCTCGCCACCTCACTGGACAAGCAGACTGCACTCGCCGGCAAGGCCGCGCGGAAGTGGCAACGTTTTAGCGCCTACAGCGCACAGGCGTGTCACGATCCGGGCTGCGAACGCTGCATCGAGCCGCTGCCTCAGGACAAGCGCTTTCGCGGCGACGCCTGGCAGCGCTGGCCCTTCAACGCCCTCTACCAGGGCTTTTTGCTGCAGCAGCAGTGGTGGCACGCGGCGACCACCGGCGTGCCGGGGGTTTCGCGCCATCACGAAGCGATGCTGACCTTCGGCGCCCGGCAGTGCCTCGATGTCTTCTCGCCGTCGAACTTCCTCGCCACCAATCCGGAGCTGATCGAGCAGACGCTGCGCGAGGGTGGCGCCAACCTGGTCCGCGGTGCCGCCAACCTCCGGGAGGACTGGCAGCGCCAGTCGGCGGGACAGGGCCCGGTAGGAGTGGAAGACTACCGGGTCGGCCAGGAGGTGGCGGTGACGCCGGGCCAGGTCGTCTATCGTAACCGGCTCATCGAGCTGATTCAGTACGCCCCCGCCACGCAGGAGGTCCATGCCGAGCCGGTATTGATCGTGCCGGCCTGGATCATGAAGTACTACATCCTCGACCTCTCTCCGGAGAACTCTCTGGTGCGCTATCTGGTGAGCAAAGGCCACACGGTGTTCGTCGTCTCCTGGAAGAATCCGGGCAGCGACGAGCGCGACCTGGGCATGGCCGACTATCGCCGGCTGGGGGTCATGGCGGCGCTGGACGCGGTGTCGGCCATCTGCCCGGCACAGCGTGTCCATGGAGTGGGCTACTGCCTGGGCGGAACCCTGCTGGCCATCGCCGCCGCCGCCATGGGCCGGGACGGCGACGAGCGCCTCGCCAGCCTCACGCTGCTCGCCGCCCAGACCGACTTCAGCGAGGCCGGCGAGCTGATGCTGTTCATCGACGAGGATCAGGTAAGCTTCCTTGAGGATATCATGGCCGTGAAGGGCTATCTGGACACCCGGCAGATGGCCGGGGCCTTCCAGCTGCTGCGTTCCAAGGACCTGATCTGGTCGGCGATGGTGCGCAGCTACCTGGCCGGCGAGCGTCCCCCCATGTTTGACCTGATGGCCTGGAACGCCGACGGCACGCGGATGCCGGCGCGCATGCACAGCGAGTACCTGCGGCGGCTGTTTCTCGACAACGATCTGGCCGGGGGGCGCTATGCCGTGGACGGCCGCCCCGTGTCGCTGACCGATATCCGTATTCCCGTGTTCGCCGTCAGCACTCAGAAAGACCATGTGGCGCCCTGGCGCTCGGTCTACAAGGTTCAGTGGCTGACCCGCGCGGAGGTGACCTTCGTGCTCTCCAGCGGCGGCCACAATGCCGGCATCGTCAGCCCGCCCGACCATCCCCGTCGCGTTCACCAGATCTCGACCATCCACCAGGGGGACTCCTTCGTGGATCCCGACGGCTGGCAGGCCGAGGCGCGGCACCACGACGGCTCCTGGTGGCCCTGCTGGCAGGACTGGCTGGAGAGGCACAGCGGCGAGCGCGTCCCGGCCCGGGAGCCCGGTGCGACGGCCGACTATCCGATCCTGGACGCGGCCCCGGGGCGCTATGTGCTGGAGCCATGAGCCCGTCCCACGGGCTGGGAAGGGAGCCGTTTTCATCGACGGCTCTCAGAGCAGCCGTGCCGATGGGCGCGGCCAATGTCATAGTCAGCGAGGTAAGCAACCATGAAGGAATCCAACGTCGTTCTCTGTGCCCCGGTACGCACGGCCATCGGCACCTACGGCGGCACTCTCAAAGGTACGCCGGCACCCGAGCTCGGCGCTACTGTCATCGCCGAGAGCCTGCGTCGCGCAGGTCTGCCTCCCGAGGACGTGCAGAGCGTGGTCATGGGTCAGGTGATCCAGGCCGGCGCCAAGATGA
>DATHXP010000478.1:0-12670 GCA_035459605.1 Halomonas sp.
TCAACGAAGCGGTTGATGTGGTCGAGAAGATGGCCGCGGCCAACAACAAGATTCTGTTTGTCGGCACCAAGCGCAGCGCCAGCAAGATCATCAAGGAAGACGCTATCCGCGTTGGCCAGCCCTTCGTCAATCATCGCTGGCTCGGCGGCATGCTGACCAACTTCAAGACCATTCGCCAGTCGATCAAGCGTCTGCGTGAGCTCGAGGGCATGCGCGAGGACGGCACCTTTGAAAAGCTGACCAAGAAAGAGGTTCTGGTAGCGACCCGCGAGCAGGACAAGCTGGAACGCTCCATCGGCGGTATCAAGGAGATGGGCGGCCTGCCCGACGCCCTCTTTGTGGTCGACGTCGACCACGAGCGTATCGCCATCAATGAAGCCAACAAGCTGGGCATTCCGGTGATCGGCGTGGTCGATACCAACTCCGACCCGGACGGCGTCGACTACGTGATTCCGGGCAACGATGACTCCATTCGTGCCATCCAGATCTACGTCAAGGCGATCGCCGACGCCTGCGGCCGTGCGAAGGAGGGTCGGCCTGACGAGTTCGTCGAGGTCAGCGATGCGGAAGTCGCCGCTGCCGCCAGCGAAGGCAGCGCCGCCGCCGAGTGATCCACAGCCGCCCGGGCCGAACGCCACCAGGGGGCCATTGCCCCTTGCGAGCGCCCCGGGTTGAGGCAGGTCTGCCGGGGAAGCGCCCGGCAGTAAACTTCCAGGTCGAACACATCAGAGGACACTAATCATGGCAGCTATCAGCGCCTCTCAGGTCAAGGAACTCCGCGATCGTACCGGTCTTGGCATGATGGAGTGCAAGAGCGCACTTCAGGAGGCCGGCGGTGACATTGACGTCGCCATCGAAAATCTGCGCAAGAGCTCCGGTCTCAAGGCCGCCAAGAAAGCCGGCCGTACCGCCGCCGAAGGCGTCGTCGTCACCCGCGTGGCCGAGGACGGCAGCTATGGCGTGATGGTCGAGATCAACTCCGAGACCGACTTCGTCGCCCGCGACGACAACTTCAAGGCGTTCGCCGAGCGCGTTGCCGATGCCTTCTTTGCCGCCAAGAGCGACGACGTGGCGGCGGTGATGGCCGGCGAGCTGGAAGAGGCTCGCGAGCAGCTGGTGCAGAAGATCGGCGAGAACATCGGCGTGCGCCGCTGTGTGGTCGTCGAGGCCGCGCCCGAGGGAACCCAGGTCGGCGAGTATGTCCACGGCGGCCGTATCGGCGTGCTGACGGTGCTCAACGGCGGCAACGCCGAGGCCGGCAAGGATGTGGCCATGCACGTGGCGGCCATCAACCCGGACGTGGCGCGCCCCGAGGACATGCCTCAGGAGCAGCTGGACGCCGAGAAGGCGATCATCCTGGCCCAGCCTGACATGGCCGGCAAGCCGGAGCAGATCGCCGAGAAGATGGTCCAGGGCCGATTGAAGAAGTACCTGGCCGAGAACAGCCTGACGGAGCAGCCGTTCGTCAAGGACCCGAACCAGAGCGTCGCCGAGTTC
This sequence comes from Halomonas sp., assembly GCA_035459605.1. Taxonomy (GTDB): domain Bacteria; phylum Pseudomonadota; class Gammaproteobacteria; order Pseudomonadales; family Halomonadaceae; genus Halomonas. The sequence goes on from DATHXP010000478.1 coordinate 1,498, forward strand.
GTCAAGGCGGCCGGTGGCGAGGTCGTTGCCTTCACGCGTTTTGAAGTGGGTGAGGGTATCGAGAAGGAAGAAGTCGACTTCGCTCAGGAAGTCATGGAACAGGCTGGCCGCAAGTAAGGCGACCCGCTGCGTTTCAAGATGGCGTGCGTGCAAGCGCACGCCTTCGCGTATGCGGCCGGCGCATCCGGCCGCACCCCTGCGCCACCTACTGCCGCCAGCCTCGGAGAACCCCATGAGCCAAGCCGACCCAGCCGCTGCTGCCAAGCCCGACAAGCCGCGCACCCAGGTATCCAAGTTCAAGCGCATTCTGCTCAAGCTTTCGGGCGAAGCGCTGACCGGAAATGCAGAGTTCGGTATCGATCCGCAGGTGTTGGATCGCATGGCGCTGGAGATCGGCCAGCTGGTGGGTATCGGGGTGCAGGTCGGCATCGTGGTGGGCGGCGGCAACCTGTTTCGCGGCGCCGCGCTCCACGAGGCGGGCATGGATCGGGTCACCGGTGACCACATGGGCATGCTGGCCACGGTGATGAACGCCCTGGCGATGCGCGATGCGCTGGAGCGCTCCAATATCCGCTCCCGGGCCATGTCGGCCATTCCCATGAGCGGCGTGGTGGAACACTATGATCGGCGCACCGCGATTCGCTACCTGACCTCCGGCGACGTGGTGCTGTTTGCCGCCGGTACCGGTAACCCTTTCTTCACCACCGACTCGGCCGCCTGCCTGCGCGGCATCGAAATCAACGCCGATGTGGTGGTCAAGGCCACCAAGGTGGACGGCGTGTACGACAGGGATCCGGTCAAGCATGCCGATGCGGTCAAGTACGAGAGGCTGTCCTATGATGACGCCCTGGACCAGAAGCTTGGGGTCATGGATTTGACCGCCATTTGTCTCGTGCGTGACCATGGCATGCCGGTGCGGGTATTCAACATGAACAAGCCGGGCGCCCTGCTCAATCTGGTCGTGGGCGGCCAGGAAGGCACGCTGATTGATAGAGGATAAAGCCGTGATTGACGATATCGAAAAAGATGCGCAGAGCCGCATGAAGAAAAGCGTTGAGGCGCTGCGCAACAACTTCAACAAGATTCGCACCGGCCGGGCGCACCCCAGCATTCTGGATGCGGTCACGGTCGAGTACTACGGCGGCGACGTGCCGATCAACCAGGTGGCGACGGTCAATATCGAGGATGCCCGCACCCTGACCGTGGTGCCCTGGGAGCAGAGCATGGTGCCCAAGGTCGAGAAGGCCATCATGACCGCCGAGCTGGGCCTCAATCCGTCGAGTGCCGGTAACGTGATTCGCGTGCCGATGCCGATGCTCACCGAGGAAACGCGCAAGGGCTACATCAAGCAGGCGCGCCAGGAGGCGGAGAACGCCCGGGTGGCGGTGCGCAACGTGCGCCGCGATGCCAACAACGATATCAAGGCGCTGCTCAAGGACAAGGATATCTCCGAGGATGAGGCCCGCCGCGGGGAAGAGGCCATCCAGAAGATTACCGACGAGGTGGTGGCCGATATCGACAGGGCGCTGGAAACCAAAGAGCAGGATCTGATGCAGGTCTGAGGACTTCCGCCGGGCGCCAGGGCTTCTGCGCTGCCGCCGCTTCCTCCGCTGCCGCTCAGCCACGCGAGGCACCATGACGTCAACGATCCCAGGGCTTCTTCCCGAAGGCAGTTCGAAGCCGCGCCACGTCGCCATCATCATGGACGGCAACAATCGCTGGGCCAAGGCGCGCGGCCAGTCCGGCATTCGCGGCCATCACGCCGGCGTCGAGGCGGTGCGCGCGGTGATTCGCCGTGCGGTCGAGCAGGATATCGAAACGCTGACGCTGTTTGCCTTTTCCAGCGAGAACTGGCGCCGCCCGCGCGCCGAGGTGGAAGCGCTGATGCAGCTGTTTCAACTGGCGCTGCAGCGCGAGGTGAACAAGCTGCATCGCCACGGTATCCGCCTGTCGGTGATTGGCGAGCGCGACGGGCTGCCTGCCGTGGTGCGCAAGCATATCGACAAGGCCGAGGCGCTGACCGCCAACAATACCCGCCTGCACCTGGTGATTGCCGTCAACTACGGCGGCCGATGGGATATCACCCGGGCCGCGCGGCGCCTGGCCCAGCGCGTCGCCGAAGGCGAGATGGCCCCCGACGATATCGATGAAGACCGCCTGACCCAGGCGCTGTGTCTGGGCTCGGATGCCCCCGTGGATCTGTGCATCCGCACCAGCGGCGAGCGGCGCATTTCCAACTTCATGCTCTGGCAGATGGCCTATGCCGAGCTCTATTTCACTTCGGTTCTGTGGCCGGACTTCGGCGCCGACGCCCTCGATGCGGCGCTTGAGGATTTCGCTGGGCGCAAGCGTCGCTTCGGCAGAACGGACGATCAGGTAGAGGACGCCGGTGCTTAAACAACGCATCCTGACCGCGCTGTGGCTGTTGGTGGTGGCCGGGGTGGGCCTGTTCGCTCTTTCCGGCAGCGCTTTCGCAGCCTTTACCGCCGGCATCGTGCTGCTGGCCAGCTGGGAGTGGGCCAATCTGGCCGGGCTGTCAGCGCCCGGCAAGCGCCTGCTGGCGGTGGCCGCCATGGCTGGCATTCTGGTGTTCATGCATGCCAGCGGCAGTGCCTTGGCGAGCTGGCCGCTGTGGCTGGCCGCCGCCGGCTGGCTGATCAATCTCTACTGGGTGGTTGGCTATCCGCGCCGCATCGAGCAGTGGAGCAGCATGACGCTGCGCCTGCTGATGGGGCTGTGGGTGCTGGTGGCCGCCTGGGTCGCTCTCAACGTGCTGCGCGAGATGGGCGCGGTGTGGCTGCTTTACGTGCTGCTGGTGGTGTGGGGGGCCGATATCGGCGCCTACTTTGTGGGGCGGCGCTTCGGCAAGCGCAAGCTGGCGCCCCGCGTCAGCCCCGGCAAGACCTGGGAGGGCGTTGCCGGCGGCGTTGCCGTCACCGCGCTGCTGGCCGGGGGCTATGCCGCCTGGCTGGGGCTCGGCGTCGTCGGCGGCCTGCTGCTGCTGGCGGTGACGGTGACCGTGGTTCTGGCGTCGGTGCTGGGGGATCTGCTGGAGAGCATGCTCAAGCGCTATCGGGGCATCAAGGACTCCAGCCAGCTGCTGCCGGGCCATGGCGGCGTGCTCGATCGCATCGACAGCCTGACCGCGGCCGCGCCGCTGTTTGCGCTGTTCAAGGTGCTGAGCTCATGAGCCGGCGTCTGGCGGTTACCGTGCTTGGCGCCACCGGCTCCATCGGCACCAGCACCCTGGAGGTGCTGGCCAGCCACCCCGAGCGCTACCGCGTGCATGCGCTGACCGCGCACCGCTCTCGGGAAGCGCTGCTGAGCCGCTGCCTGCGCCATCGCCCCGAGGTGGCCGTGATCGAGCGCGAGCACGACGCCCGCTGGCTGCGCGACGCGCTGCGCGTGGCGGGGCTTGCCATCGAGGTCAGGCACGGCAGCGAGGCGCTGCTCGAGGTTAGCCAGGCCGGCGAGGTCGACGTGGTCATGGCGGCGATCGTCGGTGCTGCGGGGCTGCTGCCGACGCTTGCCGCCGTGCGCGCGGGAAAGCGGGTGCTGCTGGCCAACAAGGAAGCGCTGGTGATGTCCGGCGCGCTGTTCATGAGGGCCGTGGCGCGCCATCAGGCCACACTTTTACCCATCGATTCCGAACATAATGCCATCTACCAGTGTCTACCTGCCGAGCCGGGCGGTGGCAAAGGGGGCGGCCAGAGCGATGGGCTGGCTCGACACGGCGTCACCCGGCTGCTGCTGACCGCCTCGGGCGGCCCCTTTCGCGGCTGGAGCCTTGAGGCGCTGGCCGAGGTGACGCCGGAGCAGGCCTGCGCCCACCCCAACTGGTCCATGGGGCGCAAGATTTCAGTCGACAGCGCCACTCTGATGAACAAGGGGTTGGAGCTTATCGAGGCCTGCTGGCTGTTCGACGCGCGTCCGGATCAGGTAGAGGTGGTGGTGCACCCGCAAAGCGTGGTGCATTCCATGGCGGCCTACAGCGACGGCTCGGTGCTGGCGCAGCTTGGCAACCCGGACATGCGCACGCCGATCGCCTATGGGCTGGCCTGGCCGGAGCGCATCGAGGCCGGCGTCGAGCCGCTGGATCTGTTTGCCGTGGCGCGGCTGGATTTCGAGCCGCCGGACGAGACGGCCTTTCCCTGCCTGCGCCTGGCCCGGGAGGCCATGGCCGAGGGGGGCACGGCGCCGGCCACGCTCAACGCCGCCAATGAGGTCGGCGTGGCGGCCTTTCTCGACGGTCGGCTGGGCTTCAACGGCATCGCCGAGCTGGTCGCCCGCGTGCGGGACGCCTGCCCGGTAGAGCGCGCCGATGATCTTGATAGCGTGCTTGCCGCCGACGCCAGGGCACGACGCGAGGCGCACGCTCGACTTGGCCAGTGTCGAGCGTACAGGGAAGCAGAGAGATAACGGGGCGCCTTAGGAGAAACATGTGGGCCTGATTCAGAACGTGCTGGCCGTGATCGTGGTGCTCGGTCTGCTGATTACTTTCCACGAGTTTGGCCACTTCTGGGTGGCCCGGCGCTGTGGCGTCAAGGTGCTGCGCTTCTCGGTGGGTTTCGGCCGGCCGCTGTGGTCGCGGCGCGATCGCCACGGCACCGAGTTTGCCGTGGCCGCCATTCCGCTGGGCGGCTACGTCAGGATGCTCGACGAGCGCGAGGGCGAGATCGACCCCGCCGAAGCGGATCAGGCGTTCAATCGCAAGAGCGTGTGGCGGCGCATCGCCATCGTTGCCGCCGGGCCGCTGGCCAACTTCTTGCTGGCGGTGGTCGCCTATTGGCTGCTGTTCGTGGTCGGCACCACGGTGCTGATACCCACCGTCGGCCAGGTGGCACCGGACTCTCCGGCCCAGCGGGCGGGGCTGCAGGCGGGCCAGGAAATCAGCGCGGTCCAGGGCGAGCCGGTGCGCTCCTGGGAGGAGATTGGCCTCAAGCTGATGGCCGACATCGGCACCACCGGCCTTTTAAGTCTTGAAGCCCGCGACGCGGGCAGCCAGGTCGCGCGACATTACCAGCTGCCGGTAGAAAACTGGCTGGTAGGCCAGGACCCGCCCCGACCGCTGCGCAGCCTGGGAGTGACGCCCTGGCGCCCGCCGGTGCCGGCGGTGATCGGTCAGCTGGTGCCGGGTGAAGCCGCTGAGCGCTCCGGCCTGGCCGTGGGCGATGAAGTGCTTGCCGTCAACGGCGACCCCGTGGCCGACTGGTCGGCGTTTGTCGAGCGCGTCAAAACCAGCCCGGGACGCGAGCTGACGCTGGCGGTGAGGCGCAGCGGCGCGACGCTGTCGCTGACCCTGATCCCCGGAAAAAAAGCGGATGGCGATGAGGAGATCGGCTATATCGGTGCCGGCGCCCAGGCGGTGAGCTGGCCCGAGTCGGCGCTGCGCGATATTCGCTACGGTCCGCTTGAGGCCGTGGCCCAGGCGACGCGACGCACCGGCGAGATGACCCTGCTGACGCTGGGCGCCATCCGCAAGATGCTGGTGGGCTTGATTTCTCCCAGCAATCTCTCCGGGCCGATCACCATCGCGCGCATCGCCGGCGATTCGGCGCGCTCCGGCCTCGAGGGGTTCATCAGCTTCCTGGCCTATCTGTCGATCAGCCTGGGGGTGCTCAACCTGCTGCCCATTCCGATGCTGGACGGCGGCCATCTGATGTTTTACCTCATCGAAGCGGTGCGTGGACGGCCGGTTTCCGAGCGGGTTCAGGAAGTGGGCCTGAGAATTGGTATTGCCCTGGTGGGCACGCTGATGCTGATGGCGTTGTACTTTGACGTGATGCGCCTGTGGTAGGCGATTGCGTCGGCTTGTCAGTGGCCCATACAAATGTATAAGGTGCCTGTCAGAATTGGGTAGGCAGATCAACGTGAGCGAATCGACTGCATGAAGATCAAGAACATCGCACTGGCGGCTGTGCTGCTGGCCAGCGCCGGCGCGGCACAGGCACAACCCTTCGAAGTCAGGGACATTCGTGTGGAAGGTTTGCAGCGGGTATCGGCGGCGTCGGTGTTCAACGCTTTTCCCGTCAGCGCCAGCCAGACGGTCGATGAGCGCCAGCTGGCCGCTGCCGCGCGCCAGCTGTTCGGCACCGGACTGTTTGACGACATTCGTCTGGCGCGGGAAGGCGATGTGCTGATCATCGAGGTCGACGAGCGCCCGACGATCACCCGGCTCAATATCGAAGGCAACAAACAGATCTCCGACGACGATCTGCGCAACGGGCTGCGCGAGGCCGGCCTGGACGAGGGCCAGGTGCTGCAGCTGTCGACCCTTGAGGAGCTAGAGCGCGAGCTGGCCGGGCTCTATCAGTCCCAGGGGCGCTACAGCGCCAGCATCGACACCAGCGTCGAGCCGGCCGGCGAGGGCCGCGTCCAGGTCAATATCGACATCGACGAAGGCGCCGTGGCGCGCATTCGCCGGCTCAACATCGTCGGCAACAAGGCCTTCGACGACAAGACGCTGCGCGATGTCTTCGAGCTGGACGATAAGCCCGGCTGGTTCTTCGGCTGGTTTTCCAGCGACAAGTATTCACGCCAGGCGCTGTCCGGCGACCTGGAGCGGCTGCGCTCCTACTATCTCGATCGCGGCTACGTGAACTTCAAGGTCGACTCGACCCAGGTCTCGATCAGCCCCGACAAGTCGCAGATATTCATCACCATCAACGTCAGCGAAGGCAAGCGCTACCGCCTGGGCGACATCGGTTTTGCCGGTGAACTGCATATTCCCGAGCGCGAGGCCCGGGAGCTGTTGCAGGTCGAGCGCGGCGAGATCTTCTCGCTCAGCGACGTCACGGCCTCCTCCGAGGCGCTGCGCTCACGTCTGGGTGCCGAAGGCTACGCCTTCGCCGAGGTCAACGGCATCCCCGAGGTCGACGCCAGCGGCGACAGCGTCGACCTGACCTTTTCCGTCGATGCCGGACGGCGCGCCTATGTGCGGCGTATCGAGTTCGTCGGCAACACCACCACCCAGGACGAAGTGCTGCGTCGCGAGATGATCCAGATGGAGGGCGCGCCGGCCTCCACCGACGCGATCAGCCAGTCGCGCCAGCGCCTCGAGCGGCTGGGTTTCTTCAAGCAGGTGGAGGTCAAGACCGAGCCGGTGCCGGGCGCCAACGACCAGCTCGACGTGACCTACACCGTAGAAGAGCAGCCGTCGGGGTCGATCTCTGCCAGCATCGGCTACTCCCAGAGCGCGGGCGTCATCTACGGGGCCGCGCTTTCGCAGAACAACTTCCTGGGCACCGGCAACCGGGTCAATATCGGCGCCCAGCGCAGCGATACCTATACCAGCGTCAACTTTGGCTTCACCGACCCCTACTGGACGCTCGACGGCATCTCGCGCGGCTACAACCTCTTCTATCGCGAAACCGACTACGAAGACTCCGACATCTCGACTTACTCCACCGACGCCTACGGCGGGGGCATCAACTTCGGCTATCCGATCAGCGAGATCACGCGCTTGAACTTTGGCGCCGATATCGAGGACCTGTCGGTGAAGACCTACCGCGACACCTCCTCCGAGATTGAGCGCTACGTGCAGGACCAGGGTGATAACGCCCAGAGCCTCATGCTCACCACCAGCTGGACCCGCAATAACCTCAACCGCGGCGTCATGCCCACGGCGGGCAACTATCAGCGCCTGTCGCTGGAGACGGCGGTGCCGGGCAGCGACGCCGAGTACTACAAGCTGCGGGCCCAGGCGCGCCACTTCTTCCCCCTCAACGAAGAGCAGAGCTGGTCGCTGAAGTTTCGCGGCGAGCTTGGCTATGCCGACAGCATCGGCAGCGACCCCTATCCCTTCTACGAGAATTTCTACGCTGGCGGCTTGGGCTCGGTGCGCGGCTTCACCGCTAACACCCTGGGGCCTGCCACCACCTCGCGTGCCAGCGGCGACGATGACACCCTGGGCGGCAACGTGCTGATCGAAGGCGGCGCCGAGCTGATTTTCCCGATGCCCTTCGTCGATGACAAGCGCTCGGTGCAGCCTTCCCTGTTCATCGACGGCGGCTACACCTTCCTGACCTCCTGCTACGATGTGCTGCCCGAGGACGAGGATCGCCAGCGCTGCGAGTCCGGCGTTGACCTTGGCGAGCTGCGCTACAGCGTGGGCCTGGGACTCTCCTGGCTGACGCCGGTGGGGCCGCTGACCTTCAGCGTGGCCGAGCCGATCAACGACAAGAGCGGCGACGACACCCAGTTCTTCCAGTTCTCACTGGGTCAGACGTTCTGAACCCGATAAGGAGTGTGATGCATGCGTAAGCTGACCGCCGCTATTTGTCTGGGGCTGCTGGGCGCGCTTGCCCAGCCCGTCATGGCCGCCGAGGTGGCCACGCTTGACTGGCGCAAGGCGCTGCTCGATACCAGCGCCGCCAGGCAGTCGATGAACCAGTTCCGCAATCAGATCAGCGCCAGCCAGCAGGAGATCGAGCGCCTCGGGCCGGAGCTGGACAGCATGCAGCAGCGCTTCCAGAGCGGTCAGCCGAGCGACGCCGAGATGCGCGAATTCCAGCGCAAGGCCCAGCGTTTCGAGCAGCTGCGCATGGAGATTCTGCAGGCTCGCCAGCAGGCCGAACAGCGCTTTCTCGACGGTGCCGAGGAAAAGATGAACCAAGCCGTCGACCAGGTGATCGAGCGTCACGCTATCGACGTGCTGGTTGACCCCGGCGGCGTGCTGCATAGCAGGCAGCAGCTGCCCGACATGACCGCCGAAGTGACGCAGATTATCGAATCGCTCAACTGAGCGGCTATTGACGAGAGGACAGCGGAGCCCCATGAAACATGATTCCCTGTGCCTGACGCTGGCCGAGATCGCCGAGCACCTGGGGGCGACCCTGAGGGGTGAGAGCGAGCGCCGTGTCCGGGGGCTTTCGACCCTCAAGGATGCCGAGCCGGATCAGGTGGCCTTCATGGCCAGTCGCGCCTACCTCAAGGATCTGCCCGACACCCGGGCGGCCGCCGTGCTGCTGCACCCGCAGTACGTCGATGCGTGCCCCGTGGCCAGCCTGGCTCTGGATAACCCCTATCTTGGCTACGCCGACCTCTCGCTGCTGTTCGATCCGCTGAGCGCACGCGATACGCCGGGTACGCACCCGAGCGCGGTGGTCGATGACAGCGCGCAGCTCGGCGAGGGCGTGTGTGTCGGAGCGCAGGCAGTGGTCGAGGCGGGGGTCGAGCTGGGCGAGGGCGTGGTGATCGGCCCCGGCTGCGTGATTGGCGCCGATAGCCAAATCGGCCCCGGCTCCCGGCTGCATGCCAACGTCACCCTCTATCACGGGGTCGTCGTCGGCGCTCGGGCCATTCTGCACAGCGGCTGCGTGATCGGCGGCGACGGCTTCGGCTTTGCCCATGACGGCGCGAGCTGGCACAAGATTGCCCAGCTGGGCGGGGTGGTGCTGGGTGACGATGTTGAAGTGGGCAGCGGCTCGAGCATCGACCGGGGGGCGCTGGACGACACCGTGATCGGCAACGGCGTCAAGATCGACAGCCAGGTGCAGATCGCGCACAACGTGCGGATCGGCGATCATAGCGCGCTGGCCGGCTGCGTCGGCATTGCCGGCTCGACCCGGGTGGGCAGGCACTGCATGCTGGGCGGCGGCGTCGGGCTCTCCGGCCACCTGACCATCGCCGACGGGGTTCAGGTGACCGGCATGAGCCTGGTGACCAACTCAATTCACGAGCCGGGCGTCTACTCGTCGGGCACCGGCGCCATGGACAATGCCCTGTGGCGCCGCAATGCGGTGCGTTTCAAGCAGCTCGATGACATCGCTCGCCGGGTCAAGCGCTTGGAAAAAGCCAGCCGGGAGCGGTAAGCGCTGTCGGCGCGGCGTGTTTAATTTATTTACGTCCGTCGCTTCGGCGTCGGCAGACAGGCACTTTACCACTTGGCTCACGGCATAGCGTTCAAGCCCGGGGCACCTAGTCACTTTCCGAGGTCGTAACGATGGTAATGGATATCAATGAAATTCGAGAGTACCTGCCGCACCGCTATCCTTTCCTGCTGGTGGATCGGGTAACGGAGCTGGCCCTCGGTGAAACCATCGTGGCCTACAAGAATGTCAGCATCAACGAGCCCTTCTTCAACGGCCATTTTCCGCATCATCCCATCATGCCCGGGGTGCTGGTGCTCGAGGCGCTGGCCCAGGCCTGCGGCATCCTGGGATTCAAGACGGTCAACAAGCTGCCGGCCGACGGCTACGTCTACTATCTGGTGGGCAGCGACGATGTGCGCTTCAAGCGTCCGGTGATGCCCGGCGATCGGCTGGAGCTGCGCGCCGACGTGATCCGCGAAAAGCGCGGCATATGGAAGTTTGCCTGCCGCGCCAGCGTCGACGGCGAGCTGGCCTGCGAGGCGGAGATCACCTGTGCCGAGAGGAAGGTCGCTTGATCCACCCCACGGCCATCGTAGACCCCAGTGCCCGCCTGGCCGACGACGTCGAGGTTGGCCCCTTCACGCTGATCGGCGCCGGAGTCGAGATCGGTGCGGGTTCGCGCATTGGCTCCCACGTGGTGATCAAGGGGCCCACCGTGCTGGGCGAGCGCACCCGTATCTTTCAGTTCGCCTCGGTGGGTGAGGAGTGTCAGGACAAGAAGTATGCCGGCGAGCCCACGCGGCTGGTGCTCGGCGACGACAACGTGGTTCGCGAGGGCGTAACGCTGCACCGCGGCACGGTGCAGGACCGCGGCGAAACCACCATCGGCTCGCGCAACCTGTTCATGGCCTATGTGCACGTGGGGCACGACTGCGTGATCGGCAACGACTGTATTCTGGCCAACCAGGTGACCCTGGCCGGCCACGTCAAGCTCGGCAACTTTGCCATTGTCGGCGGCCTGTCGGCGATTCATCAGTTCTGCCACTTTGGCGAGTACGCCATGGCCGGCGGCGGCTCGATCATCACCAAGGATACGCCGGCGTTTGTGATGATCAACGGCAATCCGGCTCGAACCCACGGCCTCAACCTGGTGGGACTCAAGCGCCGCGGTTTCTCGAAGGAGGCGCTTCGCGCGCTGGACGAGGCCTACAAGCTGGTCTCTGCCGGATCTGGAGATCGAGCTGCACCCGGGCGCACCCGACTCGTACTCGTTCGTGTTGGTGGTGGAGTGAGGCGCTGCAGCTGAGGCTGCAGCCGACCGGAGCGACCGACGATTGCGTGGTGCACTGTAGTTTGCCTGT
>DATHXP010000479.1:0-3070 GCA_035459605.1 Halomonas sp.
CAGGCGCTATCCCGAGGTGTTCGGCATCGGCGATGTGATCGGCGCGCCGATCAATAAAACCGCCGCCAGCGTCAAGGCTCAGGCGCCCGTGGTAGAGGCAAACATTATTGCCTTTCTGCAGGACAAGCCGCTGCCCGCGCGACACAACGGCTACACCTCATGCCCGCTCATTACCGACATTGGCAAGGCCATGCTGGTGGAGTTTGGCTACGACAACGACATGGCCTTTCTACCGTCATTTTCCTTCATCGACCCAAGGCAGGAGTCCTGGGCGGCCTGGGTGCTCAAGGACTACCTGCTGCAGCCCGCCTACTACGCCATGCTCGAAGGAAACATTTAAGCGTCTTAACAACAGGGACATCAGCCATGAACTTCACATTTTCCGGCATTTTCTCCGTGCTATCGCAGGCCCTGCCGCCCTTTTTGCCGCTGATCCTCACGCTGCTGGCCGTGCTGGTGCTTGTCCAGCTTATCGCCAGACGGCGCAGCTACCGGCTTTCAGGCCACCGCTGCCTGCCGGCAGGCATCGTTGCCCTGCTGATTGGCGCCTCCGCGCTCTGGTGGCTGCCGGCGCTGACCTCTTCGCGGCTGGCCTTCGTGGCCACCACCGTCGACTGGGTCGCGCTGGTGGCCGCGACTCTGGGCATCGCGCTATTCGCCTGGCTGGTGCTGCACCCGCTCAGCTACCTGGTCCGCGGCCCACGCCAGGGCTAAGCCACACCCCCGGGAGACGCCATGCAAAACGTCGTGCTGCTGATTGACGTGCAGAATCTTTACTATACCGCGCGCCAGGCGTATGGCCGACACGTCGACTACAGCGCCCTGTGGGCCATGGCGACCCAAGGCCGCCGCGTCACCCGGGCGCTGGCCTACGCCATCGACCGCGGCGATCCGCGCCAGCGCCAGTTCCAGAACATCCTGCGCGGCATCGGCTTCGAGGTGCGCCTCAAGCCGTTCATCCAGCGCGCCGACGGCTCCGCCAAGGGCGACTGGGACGTGGGCATCACCCTTGACGCCGTGCGCTACGCCGGCGCCGCCGACGTGGTGGTGCTGGCCTCCGGCGACGGCGACTTCGCCATGCTGGCCGACGCCCTGCGCGAAGAGCACGGCGTCGAAGTCGAAGTGTACGGCGTACCCGCCCTGACCGCCGATGCCCTGATGCGCTCCGCCACCCGCTTCGTGCCCATCGAAGGCTCGCTGCTGATGCGCCGATAGCAGCCGGGCAAGCCATATCTGTCAGACCGCCGGGCAGACAGCCGGTGCCAAAATGTCTATACTGCAACGCAGCATCAAGACGAGCAGCGGAGCCTGACAGCATGGCGAGCAGTAACGATACCAAGCAGATTGATCTGGCGCTTCAAGGCGGCGGCTCTCACGGCGCCCTGACCTGGGGCGTGCTGGACCGGCTGCTGGAAGACGAGCGCCTCGAGATTGAAGCCATCAGCGGCACCAGCGCCGGCGCCATGAATGGCGTGGTAATGGCCGACGGCATCACCCGACATGGCCGCGACGGCGCCCGCCAGGCGCTGCACGACTTCTGGTCGGCGATCAGCGACGCCGCGCGCTTCTCGCCCATTCAGCGCGGCTTCTGGGACCGCTTGATGGGCAGCGACAGCCTGGACCTGTCGCCCAGCTATATCTTCTTTGAGCACCTGACGCAGCTGGTCTCACCCGCCGTGCTCAACCCGCTGGACATCAACCCGCTGCGCACGCTGATCCAGCGCACCATCGACTTCGACCAGGTCAACGCCTGCAAGATCGTGAAGGTGTTCGTCACCGCCACCAACGTGCGTACCGGACGCGCGCGGGTGTTTCGCCAGCCGCATATCTGCTGCGAAACCCTGATGGCCTCGGCCTGCCTGCCCCACGTCTTCCCGGCCGTGGAAATCGACGGGGAGTCCTACTGGGACGGCGGCTACAGCGGTAATCCGGCGCTCTATCCGCTGGTTGACGACTGCGCCGCCCAGGACCTGGTCGTGGTGCAGATCAACCCGCTGATGCGCCAGACGCTGCCGGATACGGCCCGCGACATCATCAACCGCATCAACGAAATCACCTTCAACACCAGCCTGATCAAAGAGCTGCGCAGCATTCAGCTGCTGCAGCAGCTGATCAAGGCGGAGGGCGTCGAGGCGGAGCAGTACCGCGCCATGCGCCTGCACCTGATCCATGGCGCAGAGGATGTCGAATCGCTCAGCGCCTCCAGCAAGATGAACGCCGAATGGTCGTTCTTGAAAAAGATGCGCGACCAGGGCCGCGAGTGGGCCCAGCGCTGGCTCGACGAGCACTTCGACGCCCTGGGCAAGCGCTCGACCTTCGCGCTGGACAGCATGTTTGCCGACAGCTTCCGCCCGCACCGCCGCCTCGACGCACCAAGCGGCGACTAGCCGCCCGCGGATGACAGCCGATACTCAAGGATAGTGTCGGACTCGCGCAGGTAGGCGGCCAGCCTGGCCAGATTGCTCTTGTCAGTGGTCTGCAGCACCATCTGGTAGCGAAAGACAGAGCCGCGTTCGGTGAGGCAATAGCTCATCGACTTCACCACGCAGCCGTGTCGAGCAATCATCTCGCGCACCCTGTCTTCCTCTTCCACCGCATCGATCGGGTAGCACAGCTCGTGCTCGGCAAACGACTCGCTGGGCAACTGATCCTCCACCCAGCGAAAGATCGACAGCGTCAGCAGCGTGGCCAGGGTGGCAATAAGCGCCGGATACATGAACCCCACGCCGTACAGGATGCCCAGCGCAGAGGTCATCCAGATCGACGCCGCCGTGGTCAGGCCGTGCACCGTCAGCCCCTCCTTGAAGATCACCCCCGCGCCGAGAAAGCCGATGCCGGTCATGATGCCCTGGGCCATGCGCGTCGGATCGGCGCGAATCGCCGACTCGGGCAGGCTCATGTCCATCCACTGCGACTGGTGGGTAGAGACCAGCATCAGCAGCGCCGAAGCGGCGCACACCAGCGCATGGGTGCGAAACCCCGCCGGGCGCCCGTGAAAGCTGCGCTCCAGCCCGATCAGGCTGCCCGCCAGCCAGGCAGCGCCCAAGTACAGCAGTATCGTCAGGATATC
>DATHXP010000480.1:0-2330 GCA_035459605.1 Halomonas sp.
GCGGAGGAGATCTACTGCGGTGTTCGCACCTATGAGAGCGCCACGTCCGCGTACTACATGTGGGACCTGAACGGCTTCATCGGCTACAACGCCGCGAACGATTTCTACGCCCAACCAGGGGCGGTCAGCAGTTGGGTGCCCAAGATGTCGCTGTGGAACACGGCGATCCCGTACTGGTTCGTGGCCAACGGCCGCCGTGCCGTGGTGGTGGCCAAGATCTCCACGGTCTATCAGGCGGCCCACCTGGGGTTCATCCTGCCCTATGCCACGCCCGGCCAGTACCCGTACCCGCTGCTCGTCGGCGGCTCCATGACCGGCCAGCGCGGCCGCAACTACAGCCTCATTTCGCCCAACCATCGCCACTTCACCGACCCGGGCGAAGACAGCCAGAACAGCGCCAACAGTGCCTGCATGCTGCGCGGGCCGAGCGGCGCCTGGCTGGCGTTCCAGAACCGCTATTACGACCCATACGAATACCGCTACGACGGTCGCCGTCCGGTATGGCCGGGTATTTATGACCGCCTCTCGTCGATGCGCGAGGCACCGGACGGGACCTATGTACTCACGCCCCTGGTGCTGGTCCAGAACAACAGCGGCTCGGACCACGATCTGTTCGGCGAGATCGAGGGCTGCTATCAGCTCTCCGGGTTCAACAACGCCGCGGAAAACCTGATCGACATCGGCGGCGTGAATCATCTGGTGGTGCAGAACGTCCATCGCACCGGGGTGGAGGATTACTGGGCGCTGCGCCTGGAGTGATGCATGGCCTATCAGACTGGAACCGCCGCCACCCCTGACCAGCTGCTCGATGCGCTGCGCGTGTTCGCCGTGGCCAACGGCTGGACGGAGTTGAACTGGGCGCCCTCGGGCACAGGACAGGAGTTGTCCCTCGCCAAGGCGGGTCTGTATGTGCATTTGCGGAGTGCGGTGGATGAACGCTTGCGTTCGGGATATTCCAACGTTACGGGCATCTTTCTGACGGCCTCCACGGCCTGGGACAGTGGACAGCCCTGGAGCAGCCAACCGGGTACCATCCGCAACACCTCGAACCAGATCGAGGCCTGCGGCCTGTACGAGGTGAGCGTCAGTAACACCTACCACCTGTTCGCGCTCACCGGGCCCGAGATGATCCTGCTGGTGGCCGAGGTCTCGCCGGGTGTCTATCACCATCTGGCGTTCGGCGAACTGGCCAAGTACGGCACCTACAGCGGCGGACTCTTCGTCTCGGGGTCGTATGGCTCCGACGGCTACACCTATTCCTACAGCGGCTTTACCGACTATGTGTTCGGCTACAATGTGGATCGCCACGCCGGCTTGCCGTTCAACGACTACAAGTACTACGGGCAGAACTTTATCAAGGCCACGCTGGACGGCTTCGACGGCTGGTTCTCGGTGTGCTCGAATTCGCCAAAGACCGGCAAACGGGCGCGGTCGCTGTTCGAGGCAGGGGCCACCTCCAACGCCAGTCTGGGGCGGCTGTGGTTCTCGCGCGCGCCCAACACGCTGAACGGCGTGTCGCCCATGCTGCCGTTTTATCTGTCCGTGGAACGTCCGGACGGCTATTTCTCGCCTTTCGGTTACACGTCCCATCTGCGTTATCTCAACATCACCCACTATGCGCCGGCGGAGACCTTCAACCTGGGCGCCGAGCAGTGGATGGCCTTTCCGGCGCACTCGAAGAACGGCTTTTCCGGCGTGCACGGATATGCCGTCAGGAAGGTGCCCTAGGTCATGGCCGTGTTTCCCGGCGCCATCCTGCCCGGATCAAGCCGGCAGGAGTCGCCGTCCTGGCAGCGGTCGCCAGAGATCTCGGAGCGGCAACGCCTCACCTGGCCGTTCGACCCGAGGCAGGCGAGCGGGGCGCAACCCGGCGCCAAACAGGACACCCAGCCGGTCGTCGAGGTCGCCTTGGCGAAGACCGGCAGTGCGTTGGCGGCCTTCGGTGGTGACTGGTACCACCGCATCCACGTGATCCCCTCGATCATCGACCTCGGCAACCTGGTGAGCCCGGTCGAGCGGGTCCTGGAGGTGTGGAACGCGGGGTTCGATGGCCAGACGCTCGATGCCATCGACGAGACGGGAACGGACGGCCTGCTGCTCTCCGGCCAGCCGGCGCCGCCGCTCGCCTTCGGTCCGCTGCAATCGCGCCTCTACACCTTCGCGGCGGGCACCCGCGGCGCACCGGTGATCGACGCCAGCTACCGCTTCACCTTTGCCGGCGGCGTCACCGCGCTGTTGTTGGTCACGGGCCGGCGGGTGGTGGTCTTCGGCATGCGGCCCGACTGGTCGTCGGGCATCGCCGAGCGGCTGGAATGGCTTACCGAGATCCT
>DATHXP010000481.1:0-5350 GCA_035459605.1 Halomonas sp.
CGTGGCCATCGGTGGCGACGACCTCGAACGCCGTCACGCCGCTTGGCAAAAGCCCGCGCCGCGCTATACCCGCGGCGTGCTGGCCAAGTATGCGCGCCTGGTCAGCTCCGCCAGCGAAGGCGCGGTGACCGATCAGGACGCGTAAATTGCTCTGAGACAGGCGATGCGCTGAGATAAACTCATAGAGTCAGAAGTATTGCACCTTGGAGACTGGCCCTATGTAGCCAGTCTTCAGGGTGTTTTTTTGGTTAGCTCTTGATGTGCCCCGACTGGCCCCGCACGCAGTCAATCAGTAGGTCGCGGTTCGTGTTATCAATATCTTCCAGCCAAATACACTGCGACTGATGGCGCATGCTGCAGTCGGCCATCGGTATGAAACGGACGTTAGATATCACCGAGTTTGCTAGCGCTTCGGGTATCAGGGCGATGCCCATTCCGCGTGAAATCAGCGTGACGATGGTCAGCCAGTAAGACACTTCATGCTTGATGGTTGGCTCAGCGTCAGCCACATGAAACAGGCCGATGATGCGATCGTAATAGTGTGGCGCTAGGCTGCGGTTAAACATGACCAAAGGCTCGCCCACCAGATCTCTGATAGTCAGCGTATCACGCATGGCCAGGGGATGATGAGTTGGCAGGCAGCACAGAAACGCTTCGTCGGCAATGGTCAGGGATGCAATATCTGGTGGCAAGGGTATGGCGTGAATAAAGCCTAGATCCAGCTTGCCCATGGCAATGGCCTCAACCTGTTCGGCCGAGTTCTTCTCGATCAGCTGAACATCGATTCCGGGGTGGCTTGTCTGCAGTTCGGCCATGGCATCTGGCAGCTGGCGAAACAGCATTGCTGGCGTGAAGCCCACCCGCAGCAACCCCGCAGGGCTGGAGGCGATACGCTTGACCAGCTCTTGGGAATCCTCCAGCTGTTCAAGCACCCGTCGAGACTGACGATAGAAGGCTTGGCCCGCCGGTGTCATTGCAACGTGCTTGCTGCTGCGCTCCAACAAGCGAACACCCAGCTCATCTTCCAACTGGCGCAGGCTGGTGCTCAGCGGCGGCTGGGAAATGTGCAGGCGCTTGGCGGCTCGCCCAAAATGCAGCTCTTCGGCCAAAACCAGGAAGTAGCGTAGCTGTCGGAATGTGATTGCCATACGCGCCACCTTGCCCTGTCTGCATCAGAGAAATCTCTACATCAATACTATAAACAGTATCGTTGGATAGCAATTCGATATTGGAGACCGCCGTATTTCGAGTCTAGTGTTTCGATAAAGCGAATAATGATAGGAGTTACCATGACAAACGCTATTCATCGCAACATTCCCGACAGCTATGGCAGCAACGCCTACCAAGTGGATCCGGACTTTTCCCGTCTACTCGAGCTTTACATCGAGCCGGAGCTGTGGGCCCATGTCGAGCCGCGGTTCCAGGAGATGGGTGAGCTAGTAGGCGGCGAGCTTGAAACTCTGGCCCTGGAGGCCGACAAGAATCCGCCTGTGTTGCAGCTGCGCATGCGTAACGGTGCCGATGCACAGCGTATCGACAAGCATCCCTCTTATCGTCGCCTCGAGCACTTCGCCTATTCGCATTTCGGCCTGGCGGCGATGTCCCATCGCGGTGGCGTGCTGGACTGGCCCGAGCCGATGCCGCCAATTGTAAAGTACGGCCTGACCTATCTGTTCGTGCAAGCGGAGTTCGGGCTGTGCTGTCCGCTAAGCATGACCGACTCCCTGACACGTACACTGAGGAAGTTCGGCGAACAGGCGCTGATTGACCGTTATATCGGTAACCTGACCTCCCAGGATGAAGCCGAGCAATTCCAGGGCGCGATGTTCATAACCGAGCAGGATGCTGGTTCCGATGTGGGTGCCATTACTACCGATGCACGTTTTGAGGATGGCGTGTGGCGCCTGTATGGCGACAAATGGTTCTGCTCGAACCCTGATGCAGAATTGGCCATGGTGCTGGCGCGTCCGGAGGGTGGTGAGCCGGGTACCCGCGGCTTGACGCTGTTTTTGCTGCCACGCTACCTGGAAGACGGAAGCCTCAATAATTACCGGATGCTGCGACTGAAGGACAAGGTGGGCACGCGTTCTATGGCCAGCGGCGAGATCATCATGGAGGGTGCCGAGGCCTATGTGGTGGGTGAACAGGGCAAGGGCTTCAAGCACATGACCGACATGATCAACATGTCCCGCCTGTCCAACGGAGTGCGTTCGGCTGGTCTGATGCGGCGGGCGCTCAACGAGGCGCTGTTTATCGCACGCAATCGCATCGCCTTTGGTCATCAGCTGATCGATCTACCGCTTATGCAGCGTACGCTGATAAAAATGATGGTGACCACCGAGCAGGGTCGCAGCATGGCATTCCATACCGCCGAATGCTTGCGCCGTGCCGACGGTGGTGATGCGGAGGCTACCAAGCTGCTGCGTATCCTGACGCCGTTGATCAAGTTCCGCACTACCCGTGATGCGCGCCAGGTGACTGGTGATGGCATGGAAGTGCGCGGCGGCGGTGGCTACATCGAAGAATGGTCGGATGGTCGTGTATTGCGTGATTCCCACCTCGGCTCCATCTGGGAAGGCACCAGCAACATCGTTGCGCTGGACGTATTTCGCGCCATTCGCCGCGAGCAAACCCTTCCGGTATTACACGATTATCTGCAGCGGCTGCTCAGTGAAGTGCAGCTGTCTGACGAGGAGCACGATCAGTTCAAGAGCCTGCTTGAGAAAGCTGTCAGCGCCGCTGAGCAGGTGGCTGATCAGCGCGAGTGCGAAGTCGAGGTGCGGCGCATTGCCAGCGGTCTGTACAACATCACCTCTGCAATTATTTTGGCCTGGGAGGCCGCACAGCAGGGTGATAACTGGCGTCGTCTGACGCTGGCCAAGCTGGTGGTTAAGCACAAGCTGCTGCCTGAGGATCCGCTGCACGCCGAGCCGCTGAATAAAGACCTGCTGGACAAGCTGCTTAGTGAGGCACCGCTGAGGCGTGATGACACCCTGACACTCGCTAGCCAGCATGCCCGCGAGGTGCTGGCAGAGGAGTCGTCATGAGCCATGCAGTCAGTGCCTTGAGCGGTATTCGTGTTATCGACCTCAGCCGTGTACTTGGTGGCCCCTACTGCACGCAGATGCTGGGCGACCACGGCGCCGATGTGATCAAGGTCGAGCCGCCAACCGGCGATGAAACCCGCGGCTGGGGCCCACCGTTCCAGGACGGTACTGCGTCTTACTATCTTGGGCTGAATCGCAGCAAGCGCGGCATGGCGATTGATTTGCGCCAGCAGGAAGGGCGCGAGCTGCTGCTGCGCCTGCTGGAAGATGCCGATGTACTGGTGGAGAACTTCAAGCCGGGTACGCTGGAAAAATGGGGGCTGGGCTATGACGAGCTCAGCGAGCGCTTTCCGCGGTTGATTCACTGCCGCGTCAGCGGGTTCGGAGCTGACGGCCCGCTGGGTGGGCTGCCCGGCTATGACGCCATTCTTCAGGCCATGACCGGTCTGATGAGTGTTAACGGCGAGGCAGGCAGCGATC
Source organism: Halomonas sp. (assembly GCA_035459605.1). Classification (GTDB taxonomy): domain Bacteria; phylum Pseudomonadota; class Gammaproteobacteria; order Pseudomonadales; family Halomonadaceae; genus Halomonas. The sequence continues at coordinate 3,528 of DATHXP010000481.1, forward strand.
CACTGCGTATCGGTCTGCCGGTGGTGGATATCGTCACCGGTCTCAATGCGGTCATCGGCATTACCATGGCGCTCAATGAGCGCCACAGCAGCGGGCGCGGCCAGTTTGTCGAGGCGTCGCTGTTCGATGCGGGGCTATCGCTGATGCACCCTCACTTCCCTAACGTTTTTTATGGGGGGCCGGCACCCAGGCGCACAGGCAATGAGCACCCCAACATCGCACCCTATGAGGTATATCAGACGGCAACCAAACCCGTGTTCCTGGCTGTGGGCAATAATGCGCAGTTTGGTCGGCTGTGCGAGCTGATTGACTGCCAGTCGTTGGTGGATGATCCGCGCTTTGACAGTAACGGAGCGCGGCTGGTGAATCGTCGTGAGCTGCGTGAGGCGCTTGAGCAGGCGATGGCCAAGTACGATGGCAATGAGCTGGCCGACCGTCTGATTCGCGCAGGCGTGCCTTGTGGCCCGGTGCTCGAGACTGACGAAATACTGCGCCACCCTCACACGGCGCATCGCGAGATGGTTATCGAGATAGGGGACTACAAGGGCACAGGATCGCCCATCAAGCTGAACAGAACCCCATCGCGCTATCACCACGTACCCCCTGCATTTGCCGAGCATACGGAGGAAATATTGACGGGCATCGGGCTATCTGACGAAGAGATTGCCTCGCTCAGAACCAGCAAAGTGATTCCTGGCGACCACTGAAGAAACCCTGAAAAACCTAATGTTGAGTGCCAACAGAAAGGCGCCAGCCCTTTCGGCACTGACCCATCGACGACGACAATCAATAAAAAGCACGACTGGAGATGAAGACAATGAAAAAAACCAGCCTGACAACCAGCATGATCACCGGATGCCTGCTAACCCTGAGTGGTGCAGCAAGCGCAGACGGCCTGCCGGATACCATGATATGGACCGCCTATGACGTGGGCTCACAGGGGCACTCTGAAGCTTCGGCAATTGCCGATGCTTTCGGCAAAAAGTTCGGTTCACGCATTCGTATTCAGCCGTCGGGCTCGGCGGTAGGCCGCTTGCAGCCGCTGGTCAGCGGACGCGCTGACTATGCGTTTCTCGCCACCGAGAGCTTCTTTGCCTCTGAAGGGTTGTACGACTTTGGCGACAAGCGCTGGGGACCCCAGGACATTCGCGCAGTCGCCGGGCGTCCGTCGAGCTTCGGTGTGCCCACCGCCGCCGACGCCGACATTCATAGCCTCGCCGACCTCAAGGGCAAGCGCGTTGCCTATGTGGCAGGTAATCCCTCGGTCAGTGTGAAGTGCGATGCCATTCTCGCCTTTGGCGATCTCGAGCGCGATGACGTCGAGGCGGTCATGTTTCCGACTCACAGCGCGGCAATGAGCTCGCTGGTACAGGATCGCGCCGATGCGACCTGCACGACCACCACGGCCAGCCAGCTGTATGAGCTTGCCGAGTCGCCACGGGGGATTCGCTGGGCGGACATTCCGCCGGATGATACCGAGGGGTGGAAGCGCATGAACAGCGTAGCGCCAGTATTCCAGCCGTTCGAAGAGACCATTGGTGCGGGCCTTTCTGAAGAGTCGCCGGCGAGCATGCTGGCCTATCGCTACCCGATCATTGTCGCCAAGGCCGACAAGAGTGAAGACGAGGTCTACGAGTACATCAAGGCGCTGGATGAAAGCTATGACATGTACAAGGATGCCACCTCAGCGATCAAGCGCTGGACCCTGGCCGATGCGGGAGTTCCGCCCATCGATATTCCCTTTCATCCTGGTGCCGTTCGCTACATGGAAGAACAGGGACTGTGGGATGAGGACATGCAAGCATGGAACGACCAGCGGATGG
>DATHXP010000482.1:0-5392 GCA_035459605.1 Halomonas sp.
ACAGGATGACGTCATGACACCACAACCGCCACCCATGAAGCGCAACAGCGCGGGGGGCCAGCGCCGCGTTGGCGTGGAGATCGAGTTCGCAGGTCTGCCGCCGCGCGCCACTGCCGAGCTGGTCGAGGCGCTGTACGGCGGCAGGCTGGAGGTGGCAAGCGCCCACCGCCAATGGGTGCGGGGCACGCGCTGGGGCGACTTTCGCATCGAGCTCGACACCCAGTACGCGCACCCCGATGAGCGACTGATGCACCCTGCCGTGGCAAGCGACGGCGAATGGGAGCGCATGCGTCAGGATCTGCATGCGCGCACCCGCGAGCTGATTGGCGATGTCGCCACCGGCCTGGTGCCCACCGAAATCGTCTGCCCGCCGGTGCCCTGGGACGAACTCGAGGCGCTGGACAGGCTGTTTGACGCGCTGCGAGAACACGGCGCCAAAGGCACCGGTGACAGCCTGCTGTACGGCTTTGGCCTGCATCTTAACCCCGAGCTGCCGAGCCTTGAAGCAGGCAACATTCTCGCCTATTTAAAGGCGTATATACTCCAGGCGAGCTGGCTGCGCGAGCAGATTCAAGTGGATATCACGCGTGAGATATTGCCGTATGCCAACCCTTTTCCCCGCGACTATGCTCTGCTCATACTGGCAGCGGACTACACTCCGGACCTTGCAGCGCTTATCGACGACTATCTGGAATATAACCCCACCCGCAACCGCGAGCTCGACATGCTGCCGCTGTTTGCCTACCTGGCGCCCGAGCATCCCCATCCGCTACTGCACGGTCCGCTGATCAAGCCGCGCCCCACCTTTCACTACCGGCTGCCCAACGCTCAGCTCTCTGAACCCGGCTGGGGGGCGACCACCGAGTGGAACCGCTGGCTAGAGGTGGAGCGGCTGGCTGCAACCCCTGGCACCCTGGCCAGGCGCAGCGCCGAATATCTGGCGCGTCACCGCCCGTCCCGCCTGGTGCGCTGGTTCCAGTCGCTTCGCCGCCGGGTGCTGGGCTCATGAGAACTCAGCGTCGGAAAGAACACTCCACAAGCAAGCCTCGCCCGGTCATCGGCATCACCACCTCCGATGCCAAGAGCCAGATCGCCTGGTGGTTCGACTGGTTCGCCGTGCGGCGCCACGGCGGCCGGCCGCTGCGGCTGTCGCCATCGAGACCGCTGCCAGAGCGACTCGACGGTCTGATCATCGGCGGCGGCGACGATATTCAAGCCAATCTCTACGGCGGCGAAATGCAGCTGGATGTGCGCGTCGACCCTCAGCGCGACGCGCTCGAGCTGAGTCTGCTCGAACGCTTCATTCCCCAGGGCACGCCGGTGCTGGGCATCTGCCGCGGCGCACAGCTGATCAACGTGCACCTGGGCGGCACCCTGGACCCGGATATCTACACCACCCACGAAGGCCTCAGGCGACGGCGCACGGTGCTGCCGCGCAAGACCGTGGATATTGTCGGCGACAGCCAGCTCAACCGTATCCTCAAGGTGACCTGGTGTCGCATCAACAGCCTGCACCATCAGGCGGTCGAGAAAACCGGCGAGGGCGTCGAGATCGTCGCCCGGGACCGCGATGGCCTGGTGCAGGGCATCGAGTCCACCCGCCACGACTTCCTGATCGGCGTGCAGTGGCACCCCGAGTGGCTGGTGTTCAATCGCCCTCAGCAGCGCCTGATCCGTGCGCTGGTCCGGGCCGCATCCAGCGCCGCACCCAGCGCGCAATACGGCACCGGCCTCCAACACACATCACAACAGTAGGCACGCTTATGTCCAACCTATCCGACACCGCGCCAACGGTTACCCTGCCGGCCACCGCGCACGAACCCGCCATTGCGCTGCCCGCTATCGGCCAGGGCACCTGGTTCATGGGCGAAGATCTGGCTTCCCACGCCGATGAGGTTCGCGCTCTGCAGCAGGGGCTCGAGCTCGGCATGACGCTGATCGACAGCGCCGAGATGTACGCCGAGGGCGGCGCCGAAAAGGTGGTGGGCGAAGCGCTGGCCGATCGCCGCCACCAGGCGTTTCTGGTCTCCAAGGTGTACCCGTGGAACGCCGGGCGCGACTCGGCCATTGCCGCCTGCGAGGCCAGCCTGGCACGGCTGGGGACGGACCACCTCGATCTCTACCTGCTGCACTGGCCGGGCGGCATTCCCCTCGACGAGACGCTGGAAGCCTTCGAGCGGCTGCGCGAGGCCGGCAAGATCCGCCGCTTTGGCGTCTCCAACTTCGACGTCGACGAGATGGCAGCGCTGCATGACCTGCCCGGCGGCGACGCCTGCGCGGTCAATCAGGTGCTCTATCATCTGGGCTCGCGGGGCATCGAGCACTCGCTGCGGCCCTGGCAGCGCGAACACGGCATCCCGCTGATGGGCTACTGCCCGCTGGCCCAGGGTAACCGGCTAGGCGACAACCTGCTCAGCCATCCCGAGGTCTGCGCGGTGGCCGCTGCGCACGGCCTCAGCGCCGCCCAGGTGCTGCTCGCCTGGGCCATTCGCCCGCGGGCGGGAGCGCGCGACCTGATCGCCATTCCCAAGGCGGTGCAACCGGCCCACGAGCGGGACAACGCCGCCGCTCTCGGCGCGCAGCTCGACGCCGACGCCCTCGCCCGCCTGGACGCGGCGTTCCCGGCGCCTGACCGCAAGACGCCGCTGGATATCGTCTGATCCCTACCCTGTGTATCAGCGTAAACACAGCTGGCAATAATGATGCGGGATGGATTCGAGAGCTCCTGGATTCGTCCAGCTGTACTGGCACGACGCCATACCGAACACAGCTTGACTCTACTGGCACACACCACTTTACTGGGAGGCTAACCGTAAGCATTACAGGGTATTTGGTATACATGGCTAAGCGCATACAGTTTTCTCGTACCGGCGGTCCAGAAGTACTCGAGCTTGTCGATGTAACGCCGGCCGAACCGGGCCCAGGCGAAGTTCGGATCATGAACCAAGCTGCCGGCCTCAACTTTCTCGATATCTATTTCCGCACCGGCCTCTATCCACTTGATTCGCTGCCCTCGGGTCTAGGCACGGAGGGAGCCGGCATAGTCGAATCAGTAGGCAAGGGCGTGAACCACCTCAAGACAGGGGATCGGGTCGCCTACGCGCTGGGGCCGCTAGGAGCCTATGCAGAGCAGCACGTGCTGCCGGCGGAGAAGGTAGTAGTGCTGCCAGCCTCCATCGATGCAGAAACGGCCGCCGCCTGCCTGCTGAAGGGCCTGACCGTGCAGTATCTTCTGCGCCAGACCCAAAAGCTTGAGGGCGGTGAGACGATCCTTTGGCATGCCGCCGCCGGCGGTGTAGGCTCGATTGCCTGCCAGTGGGCGAAAGCACTGGGCGTGAAGCTCATCGGTACCGTCAGCTCAGCGGAGAAGGCCGCCGTTGCCGAGCGCAACGGCGCCTGGGCGACTATTGATTACACAAAGGAAGACGTAGTCGAGCGAGTCCACGAGCTCACCGGTGGCGCAATGTGCGACGTGGTTTATGACTCAGTGGGCAAGGACACCTGGGAGACTTCATTGGACTGCCTGAAGCCGCGCTCGCTAATGGTCAGCTTTGGCAACTCCTCTGGCGCCGTGGAAGGTGTCAATATCAACATTCTCGACCAGAAGGGTTCGCTGTTTGTTACCCGTCCGAGCATCGATGGCTATGCTGATACCCGGGAACGGCTGGAGTGGATGGCCGGAGAGCTTTTCACGATGCTAGAGAGCGGCAAGATTAAGGTGAACATTTCGCATCGCTACTCGCTGGCTGAAGCCGGCAAAGCCCAGGAAGCCCTCGCCAGTCGCCGAACTACCGGTTCCTCGATTCTAATACTCTGAGCCAATAACATTATTAACCCGGCAAGTGTTTATGTCGGGTTAATAGCGGCACAGGGATGTACCGCCGCCGGTCGTAAGGCCGGCGCGAGTCGGCGCAGCACCAGCAGATTCATACATCTGCACCCGTGTTGCGCTGGCGATAATCAAATCGGTCAGGATGACCTATTTGATTGCCGAATTAATAATCAATTTTCCGACTTGGCTTTTCTGCATTCGGCCCCCCGCAGCGGACCATGGGCTGCACTAAAGAATCGGTAGCAAGGCACTGCCATGACGCCTGCCCTACGCCCAAGTCATCTCACACTTTCAGCGCAGCCAGCCGCTTTGCAAGCCAGGACCAAAAGTTCGGAATATCCTTGCCGATGAATACCAGGCGGCTATCGTGCGCCGCCCCCGGCTCCATTACGCGGCTACTTACCCGACCTGCGGCGCGCTGGAGTGCCAGCACCCGGCCATCCTCCAGGCACACCACGCCCTTAAAGCGCAATACGTCACGCGGCATAGCCTCGATCAGCTCGCGCAGGGCCTCGGCGCGCACCGCCCCGGCATGCTGCCAATGCTCGGTCTTGAGACCCAGCGCCTCCACGTTCGTCGCTGGCGAATCAGCCAGCCGACGCGTCCGCGCCTCCCGCGCGCCAGCCATCGTCGACGCTGGCCACAGCACGAAATCGGCGGGAAGCGCGGCATTTGCGGTGCGCAAAACGCGACTGTCGGGCAGCAGCAGCGTCGCTTCAAGCTGTGCTACCCGCGCTTCGTCCACCAGATCGATCTTGTTGATCAGCACCAGGTCGGCGGTCTCGATCTGAGATGCCACCAGGCGGCGCAGCGTTGAGCTCAGACTTTCGCTGTCAAGCGCCGCATCGACCAGCGTGATCACGCCGTCGAGATGCGCCCTTGCGCGAATGCGCGGGTAGTTCAGTACGTTGACCACCCGCGCCGGATCCGAGACGCCGCTGCATTCGATCAGCAAATGATCGAGAGCGTCGCCGCGCTGGGAGAGCAGCGACTCAACCGCTGCTGACAGCTCGCCCTGCAAGCTACAGCACACGCAGCCGTTGCTCAGCGCGATCAGATTATCGCGACGCTCATCGATAAGCGCCTCGTCGATGTTGAGGGCGCCGAAGTCGTTGACCATCACCCCCAGGCGGCGCCCGTCGGCGTGCTGCAGCAGGTGGTTGATCAGGGTCGTCTTCCCAGCCCCAAGGAAGCCGGCGACCACCGTCACGCCCAGCTCGGCAGAAGTGCTCATGTTAACCTCCTCACTCCTTGTGCGCGTTTCGCCGTGGGGCTGCCGCAGCTCTAATCAAAAATCAATCCAGGCAGCCACAATGCGATCTGCGGGAACAGCACCAACAGCACGATGCCGAGGATCTGCATGGCCAGAAAAGGCACCACCGAACGATAGAGATCCCCGGTGGTTACCTCGGGTGGTGCCACGGAACGCATATAGAAAAGGTTGTAGCCAAAAGGCGGCGTCAGATAGGCGCTCTGCATGGCCAGCACGAACAGCGTTGCGAACCAGATCGGATCGAAGCCCAGCGCCTTGATGATCGGCACGTAGAGCGGCACGGTGAT
>DATHXP010000483.1:0-2229 GCA_035459605.1 Halomonas sp.
AGGCGACCTTGTGCCGACCGTTGCTCACGGACTGCATCGCCAGCGCGGTATCCAGCATGCGGTTGGAGAAGCCCCACTCGTTGTCGTACCAGGCCATCACCTTGACCAGTCGACCACTCACCCGGGTGTGGTTGACATCGAAGGTGGAGGAGTTGGCGTCATGATTGAAGTCGATGGAGACCAGCGGCTGGGCGTTTACCGCCAGCACCGGCGACGCCTCGGCCGCCCGGGCGACGATGGCGTTGATCTCTTCTTTGGTGGTGTCACGGCTCGCGGTGAAGGTCAGATCCACCAGCGAGACGTTGATCACCGGCACCCGCACCGCCAGGCCGTCGAAGCGGCCGGCGAGCTCCGGCAGCACCAGCCCTACCGCGGCGGCGGCGCCGGTCTTGGTGGGGATCATCGAGTGGGTGGCGCTGCGCGCCCGGTAGGGATCCTTGTGATAGACGTCGGAGAGGTTCTGGTCGTTGGTATAGGCGTGCACCGTGGTCATCAGGCCGTTCTCGATACCCACTGCATCATTGAGCGCCTTGGCTACCGGCGCCAGGCAGTTGGTGGTGCAGGAGGCATTGGAAACCACCCTGTGCTCGGCGCTAAGCACGTCCTCGTTGACGCCGTAGACCACGGTGGCGTCGGCGTCAGGGCTGGGTGCAGAGATCAACACCCGCTCGGCGCCGGCCTCGAGGTGCCTGGCGGCGTCTGCCCGCTCGATGAACAGACCGGTGCACTCCATCACCAGGTCCACGTCCAGGGTCTTCCAGGGCAGCCGCACGGGGTCGCGCTCGGAGAGGATCGCGACCCTGTCGCCGTCGACGCTCAGGCTGCTCTCGTCGTGGTCCACCTGGAAGGGGAAACGGCCGTGGACGGTGTCGTGGCGCAGCAGATGAGCATTGAGCGCCGGGTCGCCGAGGTCGTTGATGGCGACGACCTGGACGCGGTCGCGATAGCCGCCTTCGTAGAGGGCGCGAAACACGTTGCGACCGATGCGACCGAAACCGTTGATGGCGATCCTGAGCGTCATGATATCTTCCTCTCGATCCAGACTTTGCCGTCTTGCGGGATGGGTTGAGCCGTGGAGCGACGGTGCCTCGCAGCGTTCCGATCCGCCTTCCGGGCAGGTCGACGGCTCATCTTCCCGGCTCGTCTTCCCCCACTGTGGCGCACGACGGCGCGGTAGACAAGGTTTATTTCGTAATCTTACGACACACCTTCAAGCTGCCACATTTACCACATCTAGCCACATCATTGTAAAACAACGACAATTTGGCAAAAATTCGCACTGGCCGCCCAGCATTAGACTTTCGTATAAAGCGTTATTTTTAGTAAAATAACCACTCATGCGCTATCTTGTTCGCCAGCCTCGCGATCGGCGATGCTCAAGGCCGGCCGTCGACGCGGCGCATGGCGTCAGGCGAGTCTTCGAGTACCGCGCAGCGCAGCGATTCGTCCATGCAGACATTTATTCAGCGCTTCCCTAAAGACTCTGAGAGTATAAGACCATGAGCAATCCCCGTCCCCGCCGCAGCGTCACGCGCACCCTGCCGGCACGCAAGCGCATCGCCCTGATCGCCCACGACGGCAAGAAAGGCGAAATGCTGGAGTGGGCCGAGTGCTGGCGCGAGACGCTGGCCCACCACGAGCTGATCGGCACCGGCACCACGGCCAGCCGGGTGTCGAAAACACTCGGGCTGCCCATCCAGGGGCTGATGAGCGGCCCGCTCGGCGGCGACCAGCAGATCGGCGCACGCATCGCCGAGCAGGGGCTCGACCTGCTGATCTTCTTCTGGGATCCCTTCGCCCCCCAGCCCCACGACCCCGACGTCAAGGCGCTGCTGCGCCTGGCGACGCTGTGGAACGTTCCGGTGGCCTGCAATTCCGCCAGCGCCGACTTCCTGATCAGCTCGCCCTGGCTGGCCCAGGAGTACGAGATGCATATCCCCGACGCCGGGGCCTGGATCTCCGGCCGGACCGCCGACTGACCCTGCCTCCAGAACAACCGACGAGGTCCACGATGTTCCAGCTTACCCGCAGCGTCACCTGGCAGGCCCTCACCCGCCTGCATGCCCAGACCCGCCACGACCGCATCAGCGACTACTTCGCCGCCGACCCCGAGCGCTTCGACAAGATGAGCCTGCGCGTCGGCGGGCTGTTCCTCGACTACTCCAAGCACCATATCTCTCCGGCCGTGCTCGACACCCTGCTCGAGCTCGCCGATCACTCGGCGCTGGT
>DATHXP010000484.1:0-3227 GCA_035459605.1 Halomonas sp.
GGGGTCTGTATCTGAAGGACCTCGGGCTGGGGCCGCGCCATATCGGTTTCCTGATGGCCATTCCTCTGGCCACCAAGATTGTCGCGCCGAACCTTTGGGGCTGGCTCGCCGACACGGTGTTCCGCGGCGGTGCGCTGCTGCCGCTGGCCTCGGCGCTGGCGGTGGTCAGCTTCACCACCCTGTTCGTGGCGGATACGTTTCTGTGGGTGGCGGTTGCCATGGTCGGATTCAGCTTTTTCTGGAACGCGACGCTGCCGAGCATGGAGGCCATCACGCTCAACTTTCTCGGCGACCGCTGGCACCGCTACGGCACCATCCGCCTTTGGGGATCGGTGGGTTTTATCGCCCTGGTCTGGGGCATGGGCTGGGTGATCGACGGCTGGGGCACCGGCATGGTTCTGCCCGCCATCAGCCTGATGCTCGTTGGCATGTGGCTGTCGGTGCTCAGCGTTCCGGGCCGCGAGGCCGGCGCCGGCCCGAGCGCGGACGGCGATACTGGAGGCCGGCGGCCGGCGCTGCAGTGGCACGTGATCGCCTTCCTGTTGTGCTGCCTGCTGATGCAGGCCGCGCATGCGCCGTTTTACGCCTTCTTCACCCTGTACCTGGAGCACCATGGCTACGCCAAGTCGCTGATCGGCGGACTGTGGGCCCTGGGGGTGGCGGCCGAGATCCTGGTGTTCCTGTTCATGCACCGGCTGTTCGAGCGGTTCCGGATCATCGCGCTGCTGCAGTTCAGCTTTGTGGTGACCGTGGCGCGCTGGCTGCTGGTGGCGGCGTTTCCGCAGTCACTGGGGCTGATCCTGGTGTCGCAGCTCATGCACGCGGTGACTTTCGGCGTGTATCACGCCTCCGCCATCCAGCTCGTTCACCGGCTGTTCCGCGCCAGCCACCAGCACCGCGGCCAGGCGCTGTATTCCAGCATCAGCTTCGGCGTCGGCGGTTCCCTGGGCAGCCTCTACAGCGGTTACCTCTGGGAACAGGCGGGTCCCGCCTCCATATTCATGGCAGGGGCCGCCGCGGCCGGGGCGGCGGCGCTGGCGACCTGGCGTTTCGTGCGGCCGGCGGTGGAGAATGAAGTCTGATCCGGGCCGCCTATAGCGCCGGATGGCGCAGTACGACCGGGAGCTCCTCGGTGTCGCTGCGCGAGCGGACGGGGGCGTCGCCGGTGGGGGCGAACAGCACCCGGGCGGCCCAGCCCAGGTTTTCCAGCAGATTGACCTGGTCGACGTCGGTGTCGCCGTCGGCCAGCAGCCGGCCGCGAATGCCGCCGAGGGAGTTGAACACGGTCTCGGCGCGCACCTCGGCGTCCAGGTGGCTGCAGCGGCCGGAGCGGTAGATGGATCGCACCACTTCGCGGATCAGCGCCCCGTGCACCGGGTCGCCGTCGAGAATATCGTTGATGTCCGCGGCGTCTGACTTCACGGGAAGCTGGTGCTGGCCGACGAGCTCGGCGAGCCGCGTCAGCAGCGTCCGGTATTCGATGCTCTGGCAGTTGTTAAAGGGTTCGGTGTCGCTCATCGGACAAATTCAGACTCGGTTTCACGGGCTTGTGATAAGATTTGACGCTGTTCACCCCCGCACGTTTCATTCTATAACGTATTCACTATGGCTGGAAAAACGCTGTATGACAAACTCTGGGATGCCCACGTCGTTCACCAGGACCAGGACGGCAACTGCCTGATCTATATCGACCGGCATCTCGTCCACGAGGTGACCTCGCCGCAGGCTTTCGAGGGCCTGGAGCTGGCGGGCCGCACGCCCTGGCGACTGGACGCCAACATCGCCGTCGCCGACCATAACGTGCCCACCACCGAGCGCGACCGCGGCATCAGCGACCCGGTGTCGCGTCTTCAGGTGGAGACGCTGGACGCGAACTGCGCCCGCTACGGCATTACCGAGTTCAACATGAACGACATCCGCCAGGGCATCGTTCACGTCATCGGGCCGGAGCAGGGCCTGACCCTGCCGGGCATGACCATCGTCTGCGGCGATTCCCACACCTCTACCCACGGCGCGCTGGCCACGCTGGCCTTCGGCATCGGTACTTCCGAGGTGGAGCACGCGCTGGCGACGCAGTGCCTGTGGCAGAAGAAATCCCGCAACATGCGCATCAACATCAACGGCCCGCTGCCGGCCGGGGTCACCCCCAAGGATGTCATTCTCACCATCATCGGTCGCATCGGCACCGCCGGCGGCAGCGGCTGCGCCATCGAGTATGCCGGCCAGGCGGTGCGGGACATGTCCATCGAGGGACGCATGTCCCTGTGCAACATGACCATCGAGGCGGGCGCCCGGGCCGGCATGGTGGCCTGCGACGACAAGACCATCGAGTATCTCGAGGGCCGCCCGTTCTCGCCCCGGGGAGAAATGTGGCAGCGCGCGGTGGAAGCCTGGCGCGACCTGCACAGCGACGACGACGCGCAGTTCGATCACGAGGTGGACATAGACGCCGCGGAGCTCGAGCCCTACGTGACCTGGGGCACCTCGCCGGAGATGACCGCGCCCTTGTCCGGACGCGTGCCGGATCCCGAGGCCTGCGAGGACGCCACGCGCCGGGAAGGCTACCAGCGTGCGCTGGCCTACATGGACCTGAAACCCGGCACGCCGATTTCCGATATCCGCCTCGACAAGGTATTCATCGGCTCGTGCACCAACTCGCGCATCGAGGACCTGCGCGCCGCCGCCGCCGTGGTGAAGGGGCGCAAAGTTTCCGGCGACCTGAAACTGGCCATGGTGGTGCCGGGCTCGGGCCTGGTGAAGAAGCAGGCGGAGGATGAGGGCCTGGATGAGATTTTTCTCGCCGCCGGGTTCGAGTGGCGCGAGCCGGGCTGCTCCATGTGCCTGGCGATGAACGCCGACCGTCTGGAGCCGGGCGAGCGCTGCGCCTCCACTTCCAATCGCAACTTCGAGGGTCGCCAGGGTCGCGGCGGCCGCACCCATCTCGTCTCACCGGAAACCGCGGCTGCATCGGCGGTGACGGGGCGTCTGGTGGACGTCAGGAGCCTGTCATGATCAAGCCATTCGAAAAGGTCGAGGGCCTGGTGGTGCCGCTGGACCGGGCCAACGTGGATACCGACCAGATCATCCCCAAGCAATATCTCAAATCCATCAAGCGTACCGGCTTCGGCGTCAACCTGTTCGACGACTGGCGCTACCTGGATCCCGGCGAGCCGGGCGACGATCACTCCAGGCGGCGGCTGAATCCGGATTTCGTGCTCAACCAGCCG